>CAMLEX010000108.1 GCA_946479055.1 uncultured Bacteroidota bacterium
TTGGCTTGTGCCAGGTCTCTTCCTCTTACTATTCCCAGTCTTGCACTTAAGCTCTGAAGCAACAAAGCCATCAGGTTGCTCATCAGCAATACCCATATTAAGGTGTAGCCGTATTTACTACCTCCTGCAAGATCCGTAGCCCAGTTGCCGGGATCCATATAACCAACACTTACAAGATAAGCCGGACCAAAAAAAGACAATATTCTTCTCCAGCCTGGTTTTTTTAAATTAGTGGTATCAACGCTTTGGTGTACCTCACTCAATGATGTATCAAAATCTGTGTTACGAGCCATACTTTACAAAAATATTTTTTGCCAATTGTTCGCTGATATTTATCGCAGTTTGTTGCCGGATCTTTATCTCAAGTGAATTATCATAACTGAATTTCTTTTTTACTTCCAGCTTTGTACCAATGCCGATTTTTTTATGACTTAACAGTTCAAGCATGCCAGTTGACTGATCGCTGACATGGCTGACCATAGCTGTTTTATTCAATGGCATTTCTAAAAGACATATCTGTTTGTTTGTTTCTATTTTGCCATTACTATCGGGAATAGGATCTCCATGGGGATCTGTACGGGGAAAGCCAAGGAATTCATCCAGTTTATCAATCAGGTTTTTGTTGCCTACATGTTCAAGGTCTTCCGCTACTTCATGTACCTCATCCCAACTGAATTTTAATTTTTCCGCTAAAAAGTATTCCCATAAGCGATGACGACGGATGATAAGAAGTGCTACTTTTTGCCCTTCAGCTGTTAACCGGAAACCATAATAAGCCTGGTAATGCACCAGTTTTTTGGTTTTCAACTTTTTCATCATATCCGTAACCGACGCAGGCTTTGTCTGCAAATGTCCCGCCAGCTCGTTGGTAGTAACGGTACCATCGGCTTTTTGCAGATGGAAAATAGCTTTGATATAATTCTCTTCACTGGTAGAATAGTTCAGCACAGCTAAAATAATTTTTAGACAAACCTAAAATATTATACTGTACTTTCAAAATTTTCTATTGATGATAAAATGGGAAAGACTTAATTTGCTGATCCAATACCAGTATCATGGCATTATTGAAAAAGTATAGCTTGTTTCTTTTTTTTATTATTCTGCTTGCAGCCTGCAAGTCAAAAAAGCCTTCCCTCTCCGGGGATGAACCGGTGGAAATAGGTGATTTCATCGAATTTTTTCCGGATACAAAATTACCTTACCAGGTAGCCGACAGTACTTTGTTAAAAAAAGAAAAAGACTCCTTGCTTATCAGTTATAAAGTCTTTACACAGTTTGTACCCGATTCAATTTTGAACCAGTTTTTTGGTAAAGCGGTAAAACCCAAAATTTATCCGCTGGCCAAAAACAAAGGAGATGAAACATATCTTTTTGCTAAAGCAATCGCCGGAAACAAACGTGCAGTTCTGGTACTTGGATTTGATAAAAAAAATCAGTTCATTGCTGCAATGCCTTTACTTAGTTTAGATCAATCAGCTGCCACACAGCAAACAGCCAACATGGATAGCAGGTATACAATCACTAAAAGTTTATTCCGTAAAAACACGGATGGAACCATTAGCGAAGGAAAGGATGTATATGTATTAAATAGTGGAGGGGGAAATTTTATGCTTATCATGACGGATGCCCTGGATGATAAGACAACGGAACTGACCAATCCGATAGACACCATTTCCCGGAAGAAAAAATATACCGCTGATTATGGGAGTGATAAAATGAATCTTGTTTCTATCCGTGATGGAAGAAAAAGCGACAGGCTTAGTTTTTTTATTCATTTTGAAAAAAACAATGGCGAATGCACCGGGGAGTTGAAAGGCGAGGCAATAATAAAATCTCCCACGACGGCTGAATACCGGGAAGGGGGTGATCCGTGCATATTGCAGTTCAGGTTCACATCATCTTCTGTAGTAGTAAAAGAGTTGGAAGGCTGTGGTTCACGCAGGGGCCTGCGTTGTTCTTTTGACGGCACTTATTCACGGAAAAAGGAAACAAAACCCAAAGCCGTAAAAGCTAAAACAGTAAAAGGAAAATGACGTTTTTTCGGGGGACTTGCGTCAAAAAATAAGCATTTCCAAATTTACCTTTATCTTGCGCCTTCGTGTAAAAAAAACACTTCGAAACATCCGCGTAAATGTTGTCATTGAATAAACAGGAATGAAAATTTTTACGTGGAAGTTTCATGCCTGCAGGCTCTGATAACACACAAAAAATTAACAGATGAGTTTTACAAATTTTAATGTCCCGTATCCTGTTGAACAAAATTATTCTAAACGTGTCGCTTACTTTTCCATGGAGTTTGCCGTACATCAGCCCCTGAAAATATACAGCGGTGGATTAGGCTTCCTGGCTGGCTCCCATTTACGTAGTGCTTATGAATTAAAACAGAATTTAATTGGTGTTGGCATATTGTGGAAATATGGTTATTACGACCAGGAACGCCACCAGGACCAGACCCTGGATGTAGCCTGGAATGAAAAGCAATACAGTTTCCTGGAAGATACCGGCATTAAATTCCAGATCAATGTACATGAACATCCTGTTTGGGTAAAAGTGTTTTACCTTAATCCTGAAACTTTTAAATCCGCGCCACTATTTCTTTTGTCTACGGATACGCCGGAGAATGATTATGTATCGCAAACTATTACACATCGTTTATATGATGCCAACGTCGCTACCAAAGTAGCGCAGTATATTTTATTGGGTGTTGGTGGAGCAAAGCTAATGGATGTATTGGGTTTCAATCCCGAGCTTTATCATCTCAACGAAGCGCATGGTTTGTCCGCCGCTTTCTATTTGTACAACAAGTTCAACCGTAAGATCGAAGAGGTAAGGAAAAGATTGGTATTCACTACGCATACACCGGAAGAAGCAGGTAACGAAAAACATGATATTTTTCTTTGTCATAAGATGAGTTATTTCTGTGGTCTGAGTGTGGATGAAGTAAAGAAACTGACAGGCAATCCGGAAGATGCTTTTAATCATTCACTGGTAGCTTTACGGTTTGCACACCTGGCTAATGGTGTATCGGAATTGCATGGTCATGTATCAAGAGCTATGTGGAGTAAGTATGATGACATCTGCCCGATCATTTCTATTACCAATGCGCAGAATTATCGTTATTGGGCCGATAAGCAGTTGTACAGGTTTAGCGAGGCCGGTGATAATTATGGCATTGACGACAGAAAAAAATATTTAAAAAAAAGAGCCTTTGACATCGTAGCGGATCAAACAGGAAAAATCTTTAATCCCGATGTATTTACAATTGTTTGGGCACGCCGGTTTGCGGGCTATAAACGTGCTGGTTTGATTACTACGGATGAAAAAAGATTTAAAAATTTATTGAACAATCCAAAATATCCTGTGCAGATCATCTGGGCAGGCAAGCCTTATCCTGTTGATCATCCTGCTATCAGTGAATTTAACCAGTTGGTATACCTGAGCAAAGAACATAATAATGTAGCGGTATTGACAGGTTATGAACTGACGCTTTCCAAGAGATTAAAACAAGCGGCAGATTGCTGGTTAAATAATCCACGTGTGCCAAGAGAAGCTTCGGGTACCAGTGGTATGACTGCTTCTATGAATGGTGCTGTTAATTTTTCTACTGATGATGGCTGGATACCCGAATTCATCAATCATGGGCACAATGGTTTTGTGGTGCCCAAAGCTGATTACCACAATATGGCTACGCATGAACACGATCAGTATGATCTGAATAAACTGTATGATATATTGGAAAAAGAAATTCTCCCGATATACTATGATAATTACAACACATGGAGAGAGATCATGAAAAATGGCATGCAGGATGTTCGCTTCCGGTTTGACAGTAACAGGATGGCGAATGAATATTATGAGTTGTTGTATAAATAGGTAGTGGGAATGGCGAGTGGCGAGTAGGGAAGGGTACTTACCATAATTGTTGAGAAATAAAATGGAAAGTGGTTTCAAAAAGAGACCACTTTTTTATTAAAATTGTTCTATAAGTTCTTCCACGTTTGTTGTTACCGGAAAATAACTTGCTATTTTTTGTATCACTCCTTCTACTAACGCATCCGGGCAGGAAGCACCGCTGGTAATTAAAATTTTAACCGGCGCTTTTGAAGGAAGATAATTGCTTGTTAAGACCTCTTCTTTGGTATGAAAATTATAATGCAGTATATCCTTTGCTGAAATTATTTTTTCTTCATTGCTGATAAAATAAGTGGGTAATTTTTCTTCACACAATTCAACCAGATGAGAAGTGTTGGATGAATTATAACCCCCTACTACAATGGCAAGATCAGCATCCGTTTCCAGCATACCGCTGACGGCTGTCTGATTATCATTGGTAGCGTAGCAAAGTGTATCTCTTGTATCGGCAAACCGTTCTTCCGTATTTACTTCTGTTAATTGATAATGTTTGATCATTACCTGTTTCAAAAAATCAGAAATGGCCTGTGTATCACTGGCCAGCATGGTAGTTTGATTCACAACGCCGATACGCTGCAGATCTGTTTCAATATTAAATCCTTCAGAATACTGGCCTTTGAATTCCGTATAAAATTGAGTTGCGGGTTTTTCCCCGGTAATATATTTCGCTAATTCCTTTGCCTGATGCATATCTTTCACCACTACGGATGGAGCATTTTCTGCTGCATGGGAAAAAGTAGCTCTTGTTTCTTCATGATTGGGTTTACCATGTATAACGATACTATATTTCTTTTTCGCTATCGCTTCACTACGGTTCCAGACCTTTTCTACAAAGGGGCAGGTGGTATTATATTTTTCGGTTTGAATGCCAATGTTATTCAGTTTTTGTTCTATAGCTAATGTAGTACCGAAGGCAGGAATGATCACCACATCATCAGCAGTCAGTTCATCAAATGGGATAAGTTGCTTGCCGTATGTATCCTGTAAAAAAGTAATGCCGTGCGCCTGCAGATCTGCATTCACCTGCGGATTATGGATCATTTCGCTTAATAAAAAGATCCGTTTGCCCGGATTTTCATCCACTGTTCTGAAGGCGATTTCAATAGCATTTTCTACGCCATAGCAAAATCCAAAATGACGGGCCAGGTAAATATGAAGCGGGCCAAAATCAAGCAGGGTAGGAGTGAAATCCTTTTTCATTTTATCCATTTCTTTCCGCTTTTTCTTGATAGCGGTTATCAACGGACTACGATATATTATAGGAACATCAAAGCTTTTCATGTATAACCACGATTTTCAGATTTATAAGATTAACAGGAAAATCGGGCTGCAAGTTACCGATTTTATTGCCGATGATTATTGTACAAACATTATTTCACCGGCCCGTTACAAGTTCTTATTTTCACCACAAACCGGTTGCTATGATTCGTTATTTTATTATTGGTACTGCTGTTTTATTGGTTAACGGCTGCAATAATAATTCTAAAAAAACAAAAACAACTGAAAAAGGAAATATGACAGTAGCATCAAAATCAGTAGCATGGGCTCATACTACAAATATCTATGAAGTAAATGTCCGCCAGTATACTGCAGAAGGAACGTTTAATGCTTTTGCAAAAGAATTGCCGAGGTTAAAAGAAATGGGAGTGCAAACCATTTGGTTTATGCCCATCACCCCTATTGCGCAGAAAAATAAAAAAGGAACGTTGGGTAGTCCCTATGCCTGCTCTGATTATACTTCAATCAATCCTGAATTTGGAACATTGGACGATTTTAAAAACCTGGTGAAAGAAGCGCATAAACTAGAATTAAAAGTCATCATTGATTGGGTAGCTAATCATACCGGTTGGGATCATGTATGGACAAAACAACATCCTGATTATTTTTTAAAAGATCCAGCTACCAATGATTTTAAAATAGCCAGTGGCATGGATGATATTATTGAATTAGATTATAAAAATCCGGCCCTGCGCAATGCGATGATTGAAGCAATGCAGTATTGGGTAAAGGAAACTGATATTGACGGGTTTCGTTGTGATCTTGCCAGTTGGGTAGAAGTGGGTTTCTGGCAGGAAGCAAGACCGCAGGTTGATTCATTAAAACATTTATTCTGGTTGGGTGAATTTGATGAACTGGAAAGCCCGGAATACGGGAAAGTCTTTGATGCCAGTTATACCTGGACATGGATGCATAAGACCAGGGATTTTTATCAAAATAATTTGCCATTAAATGTATTGGATTTTTTGTTGCAACGATACAGTGAGATCGGAGATGGATCAATACGGGCATGGTTTACTTCCAATCATGATGAGAACAGCTGGAATGGGACTGAATATGAGAAATATGGAAAGATGGCGGAGGTTTTGGCTGTTTTCAGCGCTACCTGGAATGGAATTCCTTTGCTGTACAGCGGGCAGGAATTGCCGAATTTGAAGAGGCTGGAATTTTTCGAGAAAGATCCTATTGAATGGACCGGCAAATATGAAATGCAGGGCTTCTATAAAACATTATTAAATCTTCATAGCAATCATCCTGCTTTGCGGGCGGGAGATCCTGCTGTTGTAACCTACTGTCTTAAAAACTCCAGTGAAGAAAACATAATGGCTTACCTGCGAAAAAATGGGGAAAAGGAAGTTTTAGTGATATTAAATCTTTCTGATAAGGCTCCATTAAATTTTGAGATAATGGATGAGCATTTAACAGGGAACTTCAAAAATGTTTTCACCGGAGAGAATAAAGATTTTTCAAAAGAGAAAGAGATGATCATGCAGGCCTGGGAATACTATGCGTATGAGAAATAATTAATTATTCCTCCGGAAAAATACTGCACCAATAAAAGAAAGCCGCTCCGGATTCCGGAGCGGCTTTCTGGTCTTAGATGAAAATAATTATTCTTCTTCGTTCAACTTGATCTTGTAAGTATATATTCCCTTATAACCAGGGTAGATACCTTCTAATTGTAATTGCTCATATCCTGCTGCAAGCAATTGACCTAATTCATCAACGTTTTTAATTTCGTTTCCATTGACAGATGTAATAATAAAACCGGGCTCCATACGTGTATTACTAAATGGACCGCCTTGTTTTATTTTTTTAACTACAACACCGCCTTCTATATCATACTGAGAAGCTTTTTTGCTATCCAGATCTTCCAATTCCACTCCTAATCTGTCGCCGATAACTTTAGCATTAGATATTTCAATTTTACTCACGGTGGCTTTCAGTACAACATTTACTGTATTTTCTTTTCCATTTCTTATAAAGGTTACCGGAACTTTTTCACCCGGCCTGTAGCTTGCAATACCAGCACTCATTTCCATTCCGCTGGATACTGGAGTTCCGTTTATTTTTATAATAACATCACCTTCTTTTAATCCTGCCTGTGATGCTGCTCCATCAGATGGTACAGATTGTACATATACACCCTGACCTTCTTTCACACCTGCCTGTTTGATCAATCTTGCATTTTCAACCTCATTTGGCTGATAGCTGATTCCAAGATATCCTCTCTTAACATCACCAAACTCGATCAGGTCATTTACAATTTTTCTTACAATGTTTACAGGAATGGCAAATGAATAACCGGCATAGGTTCCGTTAGGGGCAAGAATTGCTGAGTTAATACCGATTAACTGGCCATCTACTGTAAATAATCCACCCCCACTATTGCCCTGATTAACGGCCGCATCTGTTTGAATAAATGATTCAACAGGCGAACTGCTCTGACGGCTGTTGATACCAATATAACGGCTTTTGGCACTTACAATTCCTGCGGTAACAGTTGTTTCCAATGTTAACGGATAGCCTACTGCTAAAACCCATTGGCCCAATTTTACATTATCAGAATTGCCATAAACCATATAAGGTAAACCGGTGCCATCAACTTTTAATACGGCGATATCACTGCTTGGATCACGACCAATAACCTTTGCTTTATATACTTTTTTATTATGCAGCGTCACAGTGATCTCATCGGCAACACCCTCTGCTCCATCAGAAATAACGTGATTATTCGTAACTATATATCCATCATCGCTAATGATAACACCACTACCGGAAGCCCGCTGTTCAGGTTGTATCTGGGGACCAAAGTTGAAAAATTGGTCAAACCAATCTTCCATTCCATTATTACGACGGCTTCGCGGAAGATCATTGCTTATTTTCTTAGCCGGAATTTTTGTTTTGATATGCACCACTGCAGGTACAGCTGCGTTGGCTGCTTTTGTAAAATCAACCGGCTCTGCGCCACCTGCCGCATTTTCAAAAAAACCTGCATAGTTGACAGGTAGTTTGCCATCAGTAGATTGTACAAAAGCTGTTTTTTGATTGGTCAGTTTTCCATAAGTCCAAACACTGCCAACAGCTGATGCGGCGCTAACACCAACAATCAGTAGAAGTTGTTTCCATTTCATATTCTTTGTTCAATTTTATTTATTCAGAAAAAAGTTGCTCAGCAATAACACGATTCAAATTGCATGCCTCAGATCTACAAAATAACAAACTGTCATAACAAGTTCTATTACCGGTAGTTTAGTTTAACAAATCATTTACTAAGTCCTTCGTACTTCTATACAAATTTAATCAAGATTTAGAGATAAATCTCCCCTGAAACTCACAATGTTGCGAGGAACTGCATGGTATCCACTCCGTCTGCATAGTCATATAAGGAAGGTTTTTGTGTTTCTCCAAATGGAATAAAACCTTTTCCTGCTATACATTGCAGATTTTCATTTTGCTTCAATGAAATTGTTAAACGATCCCAGTCAGTATAGAATTCATAATTCAACTGGCTGATAGGGGAGAATAATGAAGCTTCTTCTGCCAATAATATAGATTCATTACTCATGTAGAATTTTTTATTCAAAAGAAGAATGGCCAGGTTGTAATCGTAATTGTTTTTGTATTTATGATGATCCGCGAGGTAATTGTATTTTTTAAAAGCAGTAAGTAATGGAATAAAATCATACCCTTCGGGGATATATAGTTTGGTAACATTGCGACAGCCGAGGCCAAAGTAGAGATAAACATCATCCGCAAGTCTATCCAGGTCTTCATTGGTTTCATCACCTGTTAAGATAGCAACAGAAGTTCTGTTGCGCCGGATAATATGTGGATATTTTGCAAAATAATATTCGAAATAGCCAGCCGAATTATTGCTGCCGGTAGCAATATAAGCATCGCATCCTTTTAGCATTTCAGAAAACATGATCAGGTCCTTTACTTCTTCATTCCAGGTTGCCAATACATCCACAAGATGCTTTATCAATACTTCATCTTTTGATGAAGCTTTGATATGCGCTGTGTGCCCGGTCATAATTGCGCAAAGCATATCATGAAAGCCAACCAGCGGAATATTTCCCGCCATTACGATGCCCACTATTTTTGGTTTTTCATGCTGCGCCTGGAGATGGATGAGTTTATATTTAGCAGCCCATTTTATTAATGCTTCCTTTTGCAAAAAAGCCATTGCAATATTTCTTACAGATAATTCTATAAATTCTGGAATAAACCAGCCATTTTCCCTGCTGGCTTTTTCTTTGGCCTGTTGCCATTCGTTATTATCAGATTGTATATATTCGCCAAGCCGGCTTAATAAATCGATTCGCTGTTGTAAATTCATTTGCAAAGATTAATTTTGTCAGGCAAAAAAAGTTCAATCATTTAATCAAATAATTGTATGGCTATTAAGATAACAGATGAATGTATTAATTGCGGCGCCTGCGAACCCGAATGTCCCAACAATGCCATTTATGAAGGCGGAGTTGAATGGGCTATTGCAGATGGCACTTCTGTAAAAGGTTCTTTTACCCTGTTGGACGGTTCTGTAGTGGACGCAGATCAGAAGAATGCGCCTGTTAGTGTTGATACGTATTATATTACTCCTAATAAATGTACTGAATGCCAGGGGTTTCATGAAGAACCACAATGTGCGGCTGTTTGTCCTGTAGATTGCTGTGTACCTGATGAAATGTACCAGGAAACAGTAGAGCAATTAATGGCAAAAAAAGAAATGTTGCATATCTGATGTGCAAAAAAAATGCCCTGAAACACAAGTCGGTACGGATTTTTTTAATACCTTACGAACTGTCTTAATAAAGCAGGTAATACTGCTAATTTTCAGGCGGGTGATATTTCCCGTCGTAAAAAGGTGAAGGAGAAACGGCCTTCACCTTTCTTATTTACTTTCATACAAAGGCATAAAGGCAGAAAAGAAATAAATCATTTTTAGCAGTCTAAATTTTACCCGACGCAAATTTTCAGTAATATTTGTGCTGCAAAAAAAATAGCATAGGAATACATGAAGAAAAATATAGCCCTTGTTACAGGTGGTTTTTCGGGCGAAGCGGTGATATCTTATAAAAGCGCAGCTACCATTGGCAACAATCTTGACGCTGAACAATTCAATGTTTTTAAGATCGATGTAAATCCCAATGGGTGGTTTTATGAACTGACTGATGGAAGGAAAGTGGAAGTGGATAAAAATGATTTTTCATTGCAACTGGATAACCGGAAAGTAGATTTTGATGCTGTTTTTATCGGCATGCATGGTACTCCGGGAGAGGACGGAAAACTACAAGGCTATTTTGATACCCTTAAAATCAGGATGAAAATTATTTTGCCAGTCATCCAGCA
>CAMLEX010000109.1 GCA_946479055.1 uncultured Bacteroidota bacterium
TCTGTTACCAGTTGCTACTGAATTATAATCTGCAATTGGTATTTTTGCAGCCATGTTCTTCCTTTCATTATTAAATATCTGGCAAAACCTTGAAAAACTGGATCAATGGCTGTTCATAAAAATCAACAGTGATTTAACCAATCCTTTTTTTGACGTCCTGATGCCTTTTATGCGTTATGGCTTGAATTGGGCGCCGCTTTATTTATTCCTGGCTGTATTTGCGATACTCAATTACAAAGTTAAAGGTCTGTGGTGGATATTATTTTTTGTAGTAACAATTGCTCTTACAGATATGACGGGTAATTATGTTTTTAAACATGGGTTTCAACGGATCCGTCCATGTGGTGATCCTGATTTCTTTTTTAATGTCCGATTGTTAACCGATCATTGTTCCACCGGGTATAGTTTTATTTCCAATCATGCGGCCAATCATTTTGGTTTAGCAAGTTTTTTCTTTATCACTACCCGGGCATTATTAAAACAATGGGCTGCTATTGCTTTTATATGGGCAGGTCTTGTTGCATATTCGCAGGTGTATATTGGTATACACTATCCTTCAGATATAATTGGCGGAGCACTGCTGGGCTTGCTTTTTGGCGTATTGACCGGCAGCGTTTTTAATAAGCGCTATGGATTCGCTATCTTCGATATACAATCAACTGTTTCTTCTTAATGGAAATACTTATACTGGCAGGACTGATCCTGCTAAATGGTCTTTTTTCAATGGCTGAAATTGCGTTGGTGTCTGCTAGAAAATCCCGATTGGAAGTACAAGCTAACAAGGGAGATAAAAAGGCTGAAGAAGCTCTCAAATTAGCTAATAAACCTGAGACATTTCTTTCTACAGTACAAATGGGTATGACCGTTATCGGCATTCTGTTAGGTATTTATTCCGGTGAAAAGATTACAGACGATTTGGCTGCTTTTTTAAGTCAATGGCCCTCATTGGCGCATTATAGTTATGGTATTGCTACTGCTATTGTCGTTATTATCGTTACCTATTTTACTATCATATTCGGAGAACTGGTGCCAAAAAGGCTGGGGCTTTCACGTCCTGAAACGATTGCCAAAGCGGTTGCCCGGCCAATGAGAGTTGTCAGTCTCATCACCCATCCATTTATCTGGCTGTTGAGTAACTCAAGTAATATTATTGTAAAAATATTTGGCTTAAAACCCAGCGATACACAGCTAACAGAAGAAGAGATCAAAGCTATCATCAGCGAAGGCACTGAACAAGGAACGATTGAAGAAACAGAACAGGAGATCATTGAACGGGTCTTTCATCTGAGCGACAGGAATATTACTTCACTCATGACGCATCGCAGTGATATTATCTGGTTTGGCCTTGATGATACAGAAGAAACGATCAAAGAAAAGATCATGAGTGAACCTCATTCTGTCTATCCTATCTGTGATTCTACCATTGATGTGATCAAAGGCGTTGTCGCTATCAAGGATATGTATGTAAGTCCCGACAATGTACAATTTAAAGACCTGATGCGACCTGCATTATTTGTACCGGAAAATAATACGGCATTCCAGGTAATGGAGAAGTTCAAAGAATCAAAACTACATTCCTGCTTTATCGTAGATGAATATGGCAGTATTTTGGGAATGATAACTCTGAATGATATCCTGGAAGCAATTATTGGCGATATGCCGCAACCAGATATTTCCGATTATGAGATCACCGAACGGGAAGATGGCTCTTTCCTGGTAGATGCACAGATCCCTTTCTATGATTTTTTAACCCGTTTTGAAAAAGCGGAATGGATGAATGAAGGCGAACAGGAATTTGATACGCTGGCGGGCTTCATCCTTCATCGCCTGGAACGTATCCCCCATACCGGCGATAAACTGGAATGGAAAGGATTTGCCATTGAGATTATAGACATGGATGGGCACCGCATTGATAAAGTATTGGTGAAGATCAGTAAGGCGTTAAGGGAAGAGATGGAAGAGTAATCGTTATTTCGTTTCTCGTTACTGGTTACTCGTTGCTGGTTGCTCCTTACTCGTTTTTCAAAAACTAATTTCTGTTTTTGTTTCCGGATAATCCAGCTTCGTGCTTTTTCGTTTTCCACCAACCATTACATGTATAAGATTGGTTTGGTCTGTAAAAAGATCATGCATCAATTTATCAACCAGTTCAATTTTATTGATCGTAGTAATATTATCCACCTGCAGGTAGCTATTGATCACTTCATCTTCTTTTTCAAAACCCAGGTAAGAAAAATTAACAGGCTTACCATCGACCTTTGCAGATAAATGCATTTTAATATAATCGCTTACCAATTTGTCCATCGCCTTTCTATCGGGATTAATAAGATCAATCCGGGTTTTATAATTCTTAGCCAGCACTTTTTCAAAATCATCGGTAAATATTCTTACACTGATCTCAAGTGTTTTTTCAGTAGCATTGTGATTGATCTCTGTTACACTCACATGTATGGGATGAAATGACTGATTGGCTTTATCGCCAAATAATAGTTTTTCATCATGTGTTCTTTCCGCAATGTATAAACCCGAAGGAATCAGTAAAATAAAAAGCCATTTATTGAGAAATGTTACCATTGACCAAATTTTTTTTTCAGTTACAAAAGTGTGGCTTATTTTGAAGCCTTGCAACTTACACGACGTTAAAAATATACAAACGGTTGAGTAATCGACCTTCTAAAAACAAAAATGGGAGATTTTGGATTTTACTTCTGGCTCGGATGGGAACATATCATTAGCACAGATGCATTGGATCACCAGCTTTTTATTGCAGCCATCGCTGCCATTTATCTTTTAAAAGACTGGAAACAGGTTTTGATACTGGTCACCGCATTCACTATCGGCCACTCACTCACCCTGGCGTTAAGTGTATTGGATATTATCCGCTTCCCTACCAATTGGGTGGAATTCCTGATACCAGTTACAATCATTATCACTGCGTTTTCCAATTTGTTCCAAAAAAAATTTACAACAGAATCTGTACGTATCAATTATTTTTTGGCGCTTTTTTTTGGACTTATACACGGGATGGGGTTTGCCAATTCCCTGCGTTATATGCTGGCGAAAGATCAGAACCTTGGCTGGAGTCTTTTTGGATTCAATATTGGTTTAGAAGCCGGGCAAATCGTCGTTGTATTGATCTTATTAATCATCGCTTTCCTTATTGTCAATGTGTTTAAAGTCATTCGCAGAGACTGGGTCATTTTTTTATCAGCAGTCGTATTCGGTCTATCATTTAAAATAGCATTAGAAAGAGTATCATCATTATAAAAAACAAAACAAACACATGAAATAAGACATAAAAATTTTCGAGCAATTTATACTAATGCGATGAAATTTTTTATGGCGAATTCCATTTGACCAAAATCAAATAAAAAAAATACAAATGAAAAAGTTTATTCTCTTTACCGTGATGCTTACCGGGTTATATTCTGTTGCGTTAGCGCAGAATATTCAAAATAATCCGGGAAGCAATCATGGAAATAAGTTTGAGCAGTTAGGCACCATCATGCCTACGCCCAATGAATACCGTACCGCCAGTGGCGCACCGGGCCCCAAGTACTGGCAGCAGCGTGTAGATTATGATATTAAATGTGAATTGGATGAGCCCAATATGAAACTTACAGGTAGTGAATCCATCACTTATTTTAATAATTCTCCTGATGTACTTACTTATCTATGGTTGCAACTGGACGAAAACCAGCATAACACGGTGAATAATGCCAATTATCAAAACAATAGCCAGTTGCCCCGCCAGGCTACTGATAATATGATTGATGCCGCTATAGAAAAAAGAAACGATAACGGTTATGGTTTTAATATTAAAAAACTTGTTGACGTTAATGGTAAAGCATTGAAATCACTAACCAACAAAACAATGATGAGAGTGGAACTACCAACTCCATTAAAGCCAGGTCAGCGTTTTGTTTTTAAACTTGATTGGGATTATAAACTTGCTAACCGCAGTGATAATCTCAGGTTTGGTGGTGCCCGAGGCGGTTACGAATATTTTCCTGAAGATGGCAATGCTGCTTTTACTATTACACAATGGTATCCCCGCCTGTGCAAATACAGTGACTATCAGGGCTGGCAGAATCACCAGTTTACAGGCCGCGGTGAATTCACATTGAGCTTTGGAAATTTCAATGTACAGATGACAGTGCCAGCCGATCATGTTGTAGGTTCTACCGGTGAATGTCTTAATTATGCAGCTAATCTTAACCCTGTACAAAAAGCACGTTGGCAAAAAGCTCAAACAGCAAAAGAGCCGGTAGAAATTGTAACACTTGATGAAGCTAAAGCAGCGGAGAAAAAGAAAAGCACCGCAAAAAAAACATGGCTTTTCAAAGCAGATAATGTCCGTGATTTTGCGTGGACCAGCAGCCGCAAATTTGTATGGGATGCTATGCCGGTAACAGTAGAAGGAAAAAAAGTGATGTGCATGAGTTTTTATGCCAAAGAAGCTTATCCTATTTACAGCAGGTACTCTACCAAAGCAGTAGCCCATACAATTAAAACTTATTCAAAATTTTCAACTCCTTATCCCTACCCTGTTGCACAGAGTGTAGAAGGAAACCAGGGAATGGAATACCCGATGATCTGTTTCAATCCGGGACGTGCTGAAAAAGATGGTTCCTATACAGAAGGTTCAAAAAATGCAGCTATCTATGTTATCATCCATGAAGTAGGTCACAACTTTTTCCCGATGATCATCAACAGCGATGAACGTCAGTGGAGTTGGATGGATGAGGGATTAAATACATACATGCAATATCTTACCCAGGAACTATGGGACAATAAATTTCCTTCCACACGTGGACCCGCCTGGTCAATGGTTGATTATATGAAATTGCCCAAAGATGAGCTGGAACCTATTATGACAAACTCCGAAAACATTGCTGACTTTGGTTCCAATGCTTATGGCAAACCTGCTACAGCGCTTAATATTCTTCGTGAAACTGTTCTTGGCCGTGACCTTTTTGACTATGCATTTAAAGAATATGCAAGACGCTGGGCTTTCAAGTCTCCAACTCCTGCTGATCTTTTCCGCACCATAGAAGATGCAACAGGTGAAGATCTTGACTGGTTCTGGAGGGGTTGGTTTTATGGCACTGACCCTTGCGATATTTCGCTTGATACGGTAAAATATGCAAGACCCGATGTAACAGCTATTCCTCCAATGCGTGATACTGTAATGATGAGGAGCTTAGCCAAGCCGATGGTTAATGATTTTGAAGACCTTTCAAAGATCCGTAACAGAACAGATGAGAATATTGTTTTTGAAACGGATAAAGATGCGGCATTACGTGATTTTTATTGGCAATATGACCGCGGCAGTGAAAAATATGATTCAACCAAATATCCTGTACAGATAAAAGCGCAAACAGAAGCATTGGATGAGGCTGGTCAAAAGAAATATGCCAATAAGCATTTATACGAACTTACTTTCAGCAATAAGGGCGGCCTTATAATGCCGATCATTGTTGAATGGACCTATAAAGATGGAACAAAAGAAATTGACAGAATACCTGCGCAGATTTGGAGAATGAATGAAAAAAAAGTTATGAAAACTTTTGTGAAGGATAAAGAAGTAGCTTCCGTAAAACTGGATCCTATGCGGGAGACCGCTGACATTGATGAAAGCAATAATAGCTGGGGCAATATCGCAGCGCCGAGCAAATTCCAGTTGTTTAAACAAAAGAAAGGTGTAATTCCGGCGCCAGGCATCAACCCGATGCAAAAGGCAGGAGAAAAGAAAGGATTTTAATATTAAAATAAGAAAAATAAAAGCCGTCTCCCCATCTTGGAGGCGGCTTTTACTTTTGAATTTGTAGCAACTCTCAACTTCTTTTAAAAAAATTATTGCAGGCTCATAAGTCTCTCTACCTCTTTTTCAAATGCTTCCATTGACATAGCATCCTCTACTTTAAATTCACCGATGCTGGTTCTGCACAAACTGCTGAGATGGGCGCCACAACCTAGCAATTTTCCAAAATCATTTGCCAGGCTACGGATATAAGTACCCGTACTGCAAACAATACGGAAATAAACGAGCGGCATTTCAATCTTGGTTATTTCAAATTCCCTGACTGTAACTTTTCTTGGCTCAATGATCACTTCTTTACCCTGTCTTGCCAGTTCATATACTCTTTTACCGTTTATCTGGATGGCGGAATGTGCAGGCGGCACCTGCATTATTTCCCCAGTGAATGGCGCTGTAGCTGATCTTATTTCTTCTTTGGTTAAATGATCAAAAGGTTTAAAATTTTCCGGTTCCTGCTCCAGGTCATAGGATGCCGTGGTGGAACCTAATGTAAAAGAGCCTGCGTACTCCTTTTCCTGCGCCATGTATTCATTGATCTTTTTGGTAAACTTACCTGTACAGATAATCAACAATCCCGTCGCCAATGGATCCAATGTACCGGCATGGCCCACTTTTTTAATGCGGATAAGATTACGGATCTTTCTTACTACATCAAATGAGGTCCATCTCAGTGGTTTATCAATCAAAACAACTTTTCCTTCTTCAAACGTATTCAGGGTTTTCATGATGCAAATGTCGGGAAGATGTGCGGGATACGAGATACGGGATACGGGATATTTATAGTAGAAAGTTTCTTATTCAGTTTTAATCCCTAGTCACCGAGTTGGGGGTTGCATACCGTATCCGCATTCCGTATCCCGAATTACATATCTCGTATCCCTTCTAAATAGACATTCTCGTCTTAAGTTCAAGATATTTATTGACTGTATTCACCGTCAGGTTTTCCGGTGTAGTAAGGATGGAAAGAATCCCGTTCATATGAAGTTCTTTCACCATTAATCTTTTTTCGTATGCAAATTTTTCAGCAATGGTCTTAATATAAATATCTTCCAGTTTATGCACTTTCTTTTCTGTCAATGCTTTGAGCTCAGAGTTCTCAAAGAATACCACCAGTAATAAATGATAACGGGCCATTCGTTTTAAAGCAGGCATTTCACGTTGCAAACTTTCCACTGATTCAAAATTGGTAAACAGGATCAGCAGGCTTCGATTGCTGATACGGTTGCGGATCACTGAAAATAATTTTTCAAAATCCGACTCCAGAAACTGTGTCTGCTGTTTGTATAATGTTTCCAGCAACAGGTTCATCTGTGTCGTTTTCTTATCAGCCAGAACAAACGCATCCAGGTTTTCAGCAAAAGTGATCAGGCCGGCTTTATCCTGTTTTACCAATGCTACATTGGAGAGCACCAATGATGCATTGATAGCATGATCCAACAATGTCATTCCGCCAAATGGCATTTTCATTACACGGCCTTTGTTGATGATACAATAGATCTGCTGGCTGCGTTCATCCGTATAGTTATTCACCATCAGTCCATCCTTACGGGCTGTGGCCTTCCAGTTGATCGTCCGGAAGTCATCACCCCGTACATATTCTTTTATCTGCTCAAATTCCATACTGTGGCCCAGTTTGCGGATACGCTTGACACCAGCTTCCTGCAGTCGGTTACTAACCGCCAGCAATTGATAACGCCGCATTTGTATATAGGAAGGATAAACTTTCACAACATGATGTGCAGGAAAAACATAGTGGCGTTTTACCAATTGCAAAGGACCATGAACAAATACATTTATACTTTCAAAAATATATTCGCCTCTTGTAACCGGTTTTAAAAAGTATTCGATCTCATGATACGTTCCGCTTTCAACTTTTGCTTTGCGCAGCCAGTTTCTTTCCTGGAACTGAACAGGCAGTTCATCAATTACACTCAGGCGAACAGGAAAAGCATAATGGTTATCTAATTTTAGAACTATTTTATTAGGATCGCCGATACTAAACCGGTCTGTTGTTTCCCGCTTTGCACTCACCCCTTTTTTCTTACCGTAAAGCAATAAACTATCAATAATAATCGCAACAGCCAGCAAAAGCAAGATCAAACCGGCAATATGGAAAAGCGCCGGTTGAAAATAACTCAACACAAACACCACCGATGCAGCGCCAGCGATGTAGTAAACAATGTTATTTAGATAAAAAGAAGTCAGAAGTCTGAGGTCAGAAGTCTGACGCGAAGAATCTGACGAATTCATAGTGTTTTCCAGTTTTCGTACAACTTGTATATCCTTGCGCCCAATTCATCATATTTTTTATTTAAACTATCGAATGTTTCTACTGACGGATAGAGACAATCTTTTGCAAAGTATAGCCAGACTTTGGTTTCTTCCAGAGAACCCATTGAGTAGATAAGATGTTTTTTAAAATCATTCTCATAAACCCTTTTCCCCCACCCTTCCGCAATATTCGCCGGGATCGAACGGGAAGATCGGACAACCTGATCTGTCAAGGAATATTTTTCCTCTTTAGGAAAATGCCTGCTAACATTAAAAATTTCCATTGCGAGTTGATAAGAAAGTTTAAACACCTCGAGGTCAAGAACTGTTTTAATCATAACATAAAATTTAAGGATAAGCCTATTGTTAATTAATGACTTTACATCTCTCCTCCCCTTCTGACTTCTGACCACCGACTTCCTTCATCTTCCTCACCTCGGCACATCCATCCCATGAATGATCTGCTTTATCACTTCTTCCTCTGTAACACCTTCCATTTCTTTGTCCGGCGCAAGAATGATGCGATGACGAAGAACGGGCGTCACTACTTCAAGAATATCTTCAGGCATAACGAAATCACGGCCCTGCATGGCGGCAATGGCTTTTGATGCATTCATAACAGCCAGTGATGCACGGGGCGAAGCTCCCAGGTATATGGATTTATGATTTCTTGTTTGATGAATAAGCTTAGCAATGAATTGCAATAATTTTTCTTCAATAAGAATATCTTTTATCTGGTGGCGCAGGTGGTTTATTTGTTCCCCGTTAAGTACAGGCCTTACTATCTCATTCACTTTAGTATTACCCATGTGATGAAACTGGGTTAATATGGCCAATTCTTCCAACTCATTTGGATAAGGCACAACGATTTTAAAAAGAAAACGATCCAGTTGTGCTTCCGGCAAACGGTATGTCCCCTCCTGCTCTACCGGGTTTTGTGTAGCCATTACTATAAACGGAGCAGCCATAGGATAAGTTCTGCCATCAACCGATGCCTGTCGTTCTTCCATTACTTCCAGCAATGCCGATTGTGTTTTTGCAGGCGCCCTGTTGATCTCATCTACTAAAACGATATTACTGAAAATGGGACCTTTCTTAAATTCAAACACTGCTTCTTTAGGATTAAAAACAGGTGTCCCCAAAACATCGGATGGCATCAGGTCGGGTGTAAACTGAATTCGTGAAAAACCAGCGCTGATACTCCGGGCCACCAATTTGGCTGTTAATGTCTTTGCTACTCCTGGTACTCCTTCTATCAACACATGTCCATCCGCCAGCAAAGCCGCCAGTATCAACTTCACCATCTCATCCTGTCCCACTATCACTTTTTTAATCTCGCTGCGAATGGCCAGTACAGCTTCATTCAGAGCTGTCAGATCAGTCCGCGGCTGAAATAATTGTTCTTCCATATTTTTAATTATTACATTTTTCTCTTTCGCTGCTTTAACCTTTTCCAATTCTCAGGCTAGTGTGTTTGCAAGCCTACCCCTTTAGGGGGAGGTTTGGAGGGGGTTATGCTTTTTTATAAAACGATTCTAGTTGTTTATGAAACCATGCCAGTTGTTTATCACTCACAGTATCTAAAGTATCCAATTGCCTGATAAAAGAAACGATGCCGTTTATGTCCTGTTGCTCCACCCCGGTTTTGGCATGCAGATTTTTTTCAAAGTCTTCGTTCAATTCAGATGTTGGCATTTTATACCGGTTGCGCACATGCTCCAGGAAATAAGCTGACATTTTTTTGGAAAGGTTTTTATGATCGCCTTTATCATGATACAAGCGTCCAATTGTTTTTACAAATTCCAGTGAATCATTTTTTGGTTTTGTAATAACCGGAATATACCGCTGCTTTCTTTTCATTTCGAGCAACACATACAGCAATAATGCAAATAAGGCCGTAAGCAGGGCCCATTTTAATGCCGCATGTTTTAAAAAACCATTTAACCAACTTGATTTTTTTTGTTGCTTTTGTCTTTTGCTGCTGTAATATTCATCCCATACTACCTTAGTGGTGTTGGGAGAGATAACAGACAGCGCATTTTCATAATAGGTAATATTGTTTTTATGCAATAAAAAATAATTGCTAAAAGCCATAGGCGCTAAATGAACATACAGGTTTCCCTCTCCCGCTTTCAGATGAATAAAATTGGGATTCTTACTTTTATCATAACCTAATACAGTGGTTATAGCCGTGTCCAGTTTATAAAAATAAAAATCATAGCGTTTACCCGGGTAAGTGTAAATTCCTTGTTTTTGAAAGGGAGGTTTGTTTAAGGATACAGAAAGCAAGTCAGATCCTTCTGATTGTTCAAAATAATACATCAGCTCATCGGCTGCATTCACATCACACTTCAACAACTGTGTCACTTCGTAAGATAAATTCATTGTGCTGATAAATACATCATTCCCCTCTTCCATAAAGCGGATGAGT
>CAMLEX010000110.1 GCA_946479055.1 uncultured Bacteroidota bacterium
CGAAAGCTCTTTTTCAAATTTTAATACAGTATCGGCGGCAGCGGCACTTTCCATAACCCTTTTCCAGATAAAATCAGCAGGATTTTTAATGAACTCCGCTTTGCCAATAAAAAAATCCCATTCTTTTTCGGCTAATAATTCCGGTATCCGGCTTTCCCAGAATCCATGAATGCCTTTCTGGTCCGTGTACTGGCCATTGTGATTTTTCGTGGCATGAAGGGGGACATGCGAATCGGCGATATAGTGCCCGATCTCTGCTGAAAGTTTTAATATCCTGGCCTGGTTTTTTTCTTTAAAGGCATCGGTTAACCGGTAGAGCATGGTTTGCAGCCACCAGGGCACAATGCCATAAGTATTCAATGTGTCTTCAGAATATTTTGCTACAGCATCAGTCCATTTGCGGGGCAACGAATCATAGGGATAATTGCCATAATGATCAATATCTATATAATGCCGGGGTCCTTCCTCCGGTATGGCATATCTTCTTTTATCCGGATCAACAGCATGTTCCTCCAAAAAACCAATATTGGGTTTATACAAAACCATCATCTCCGGCGGCAACAGGAATACTGCATACTGGTTGATCTTGCGATGAGCATAAAAGCCCCAGCAAAAACTAGTATGAGTAAGGAGTAAGAGTAATGCAAGTGTAAGAAGTTTTCTCATCGCCTGCTTTTAGTTGTGTATTGCTATTAATTATCCGGCCGCAATTCCGGTTTTGTTCTTTCTGCATCCAGATCCACCACTCCGCCCGTCACTGCATACTTCATCGCTTCACCGGAAGTGATGCCATCTATTTTACGGACTCTGTGCCTTGGTAAGATATATAATTGTCCGGCAAAATTGTAGGCCTGAGGTACATATACGGCTACTTTATCGGCACCCATTTCAAATTTTTCCATTTCCTCATCCGTTAAAAAACCAATGATCCAGACATCTTCAGAAAAAACATTGGCGAGTACGGATTTATTGAACCGTTTTTTGTTACCTGCAAAGGCTTCAAAAAAATCTTTAGTAGAAGAATAAATGAATTTGACCCCGGGCGTCCGTTCTATTAAATGATCGAAGAAATTAATAGCGCTGCCCATTAAGAAATTAGAACTAACCCATCCCACTAATATCACAAACACAAGAATAATAACAAACCCTAAACCGGGAATAGGCAAATAAGGGCGTAAAATGCTATCAACCTTATCAAAAAGCCAATACAATACATAGGCGGTAATGCCGATTGGTGCAAGAATAATAATGCCCTGAATAAAATATCCGAAAACTTTTTTGATCCTTTGGCGGCCGGGATTACTGGTCCCCTCACTCATGGGTTGCGTGGTTTAAAATCGAAGGTAGTAAAGTTTGTGGTTTGAAGTTTGAGAGTTGAGTTCTTCAGATTGAGTAATCGTTCTCTTTTAAGTACAAAGTACCACGGCTTTGATAGAAGTAACATATATAATTAATTGAAGTCGAACAACTGTTTGATCAGAGAAAATTTGTTAAGGAAGGCAAAAAAGAAGGATGGAAACTTTGGCAACGTAAAAAGTTTCCATAGTTTTGCCCCTCAATTTTAGCAATGGAGCCAAAGGAACGCATATTGATTAAAGCGGAAGAACAGTTTCTGCAATTTGGGATACGGTCGGTGTCAATGGATGATATAGCAAATAACCTGGGCATGTCGAAAAAGACATTGTATCAATATTATGCGGATAAAAATGAATTGGTAGATGCTGTTATTGAGGGACATCTCGGCGAGATAAAAGTTGAATGTTTAGGTTGTCGTGAGAAAGCGAAGGACGCTATTCATGAGATCTTTCTTACAATGGAGCACATTACCGAAGAACTGAGTAATATGAACCCTATGCTGTTGTACGACCTGGAAAAATTTCATTACAGATCCTATCAGCGATTTAAAGAATATAAAGACAAATTTCTGGCAGAAATAATTCGCAGCAACATAGAATGGGGAATGAAAGATGAGGTGTACCGCCGGGAAATCAATGTAGATGTGATGTGTAAGTTCAGGCTGGAATGTATAATGATACCATTTAATGTAAGTGTTTTCCCACCGGGCAAATACAACCTGGCTTCTTTATCAGAAGAGATCATTCAACATTTTGTTTACGGGCTTGCCACCATAAAAGGACATAAACTGATTCAGAAATACAACCAACAAAGACAAAAAAATATTAATCATGAGGGAAACAAAAAATAATAGACGAGCATGGCTGCTGATAATGACTTTATTTCCTGTAGCAGTTATTGCTCAAAACCTGCCCGGTCAAAACGGAGACAGCCTTGCAAATAAAAAACATGAGTTTTCGATAGAGCAGGCGATAGATTATGCTAAAAAAAATAATGCACAGGTAAAAAATGCATTACTTGATGTAAAACTGCAGCAACAGGTAAATAGGGAAGTAACTTCTAATGCATATCCGCATATCAATGCCAGCGTCGGTTCAACTTATAATCCCAATGTAGCAACACAGGTAATACCCAACTTTATTTCACCTGCTACGTACCAGGTATTAATAGATGAAGGAGTGAAAGGCAATAATGGTCCAATCGAAATGCCTTCTGAGTTTGGATTCATCGCTGCTCAGTTTGGTACAAAATACAGTACTACTGCGGGGATCAGCCTGAGCCAGATACTTTTTGACGGCCAGGTGTTTGTTGGTTTGCAGGCCCGGTCTACTACATTGAACTGGAAGGAAAAAAATGTAGAAGTAACGGAAGAAATAATAAAGACCAATATACATAAAGTGTATTACCAGCTTGTAGTTAGTAAAACACAGATCGAATTACTGGACGCTAATATAGATCGTATAAAAAAACTACAACATGATACAAAGGTCATGTACGATAATGGATTTGCAGAAAAACTGGATGCCGACAAAATAACGGTGCAGCTAACCAATTTACAATCTGAAAAAGTAAAAGTGCTGAATACAGTGTCCAATGGTTATTATGGATTAAAAGTATTGATGGGAATGCCTGTTACTGAAGAACTGGTATTGACGGATACACTCAGCTATGATCAGATCAGGGATGGCTTACTGGAAGCAAGTATGTATTCTTATGAAGACCGTAAGGAATACCAGTTTGCAGAGCTGGGTAAAAAATTGAATGAGTATAATATAAAGAGGTATAAGCTCAGCCAGATACCAACTCTTTCGTTAAATGGGAATTATGCAAAAAATGCTCAAAGGGATAAATTCAATTTCTTTAACAAGGATTCCTGGTATACCATATCCTCCGTGGGTGTGAATTTGTCTATTCCTATTTTCAATGGTTTTTTTACAAAGTCAAAAATTCAACAAGCTCAGATTGAATTGCAGAAAACAGAGAACCAAATTGATGCCTTAAAACTTTCTATTGACAATGAAGTGGCCACTGCAAAAAATAATTTCCGCTCGGCTATATCAACACTGGATTTCCAAAAAGAAAATATGACGCTGGCTGAAAGGGTATATGGTCAAACAAAAAAGAAATATGAAGTGGGAACGGGTTCGCAGTTGGAAATTACAAATGCGCAAACAGATCTGAAAGCAGCGCAAACCAATTATATCACTGCATTGTATGATGCCATTATTGCTAAAACAGATTTCCTTAAAGCAACCGGTAAATTATAAACTAACAAAATCAAAACCATGACCTATAAAATAAACAATATGCAAAAGATACTGAATATAGCACTTGCTGCATCGGTAGTATTACTGATTGCTTCCTGCGGTAGCAGTTCGAAAGAGAAGAGTGAAGCAGGAGGCCTGAAAGTGAAACTTGAAAAATTAAAGAAGGAAAAAAATGGCCTTGACCTGCAGATACGCCAGGTAGAAGAACAGTTGGCAAAAGCTGATCCTTCATCAGTACAAACACAAAAACTGATATCTGTTGATACATTAAGGATACAGGATTTTACTCACTTTATTGAATTGCAAGGAAAGATAGATGCGGATAATGTAGCGTATGTATCGCCTTCAGGGCAGGGCGGTATAGTAAAAGCTGTTTATGTAAAGTCGGGCAGCAGGGTAAGTAAAGGACAAGCGATCCTGAAACTGGATGATGCATTGCCAAGACAGGCGGTAGTTGGTGCACAACAACAGGCCGGTGTACTTAAAGCAAGGTTGGCACAAGCTCAAACCGTTTATGAAAGAAGACAGAATTTATGGAAACAAAATATCGGTACTGAAATAGAAGTCATCAATGCCAAAGCTGAGGTAGATGCATTGCAAAGTCAGTTGCGTGGAGCAGAATCGCAGATAAGAATGGCACAGGAGCAATTGGATCAATCAAACGTAAGAGCGCAGATAAGCGGCACAATAGACCAGGTAAATATAAAAGTGGGTGAATTCTTTTCTCCTCAAAGCGCTGCTGATCCAAGATCAGGAATCAAAATAGTGAATAACAGTACCATAAAAATAGTTACGGCAGTGCCGGAAAATTATGCAGCAAGAATAAAGAAAGGAGATGCAGTAGAAGTAGTAGTGCCGGAATCAGGTAAGCCTGCGTATAAATCTACTATCAGTGTTGTGGGAGCTGCTGTTGATCCAACCACAAGATCATTTACTACAGAAGCTAAACTTCCTTCCGATCCAAATTTAAAACCTAACCAATTGGCTACAATGAAAATATTGGATTATCAGGCAAAAGCTGCCGTTACTGTTCCGGTGAATGTGGTACAAAGTGATGAGAAAGGTAAATATGTATATGTAGCAGAAAAATCAGGTAATAAAACAATAGCGAGAAAGAAAACGGTGATAGTGGGCGAGACTTATAATGGCGTCATGGAAATCAAAAGTGGGTTAGCGGGTGGTGATCTGATCATTACTGAAGGTTATCAAACGGTATATGATGGGCAGGCGGTGAGTACAAACCAAACAGCCAGCCCCCTCTAAATCTCTCCGCCGCGGCGGAAGACTTGCAAAGGCACAGCCCAGCGGCCCCCTTCCGACTTCCCCCCAAAAGGGGAAGCCACCAACACACAGCCCTGGCTTTACGAAGAGTTTGTTAATAATCGGGTTCTTCGAAAATATTGGGCAGAGATGTACAGATGATGAGGTAGTTATGGAGCTTGGATTTGCAATATTGAACCGTCCTTCTCCAACCGGAGAAGGATAAGAGGATGAGGCCTGATGAATAGAATTACAGAACGATGAACGGAGCGTCGCAACAGACGATGATAGTAGCACTGTCGCTTGTATCAAAATCAATTGAAGACAAAAATATTTCAAATGAAAATCTTAGAAGGAATTACAAAAAAGTTTAAACAGTTTGGACCAACGAGCTGGGCAGTAGATAATAAAACTGCTGTATATATTATTGCTGTGATAATTTCCATCTATGGATTGATCCGGTTTAATAGTATGCCGAAAGAACAGTTCCCAGATATTGTGGTGCCTACTATTTCGATAGCAACGGTATATGTAGGTAATTCTCCAAAAGATATCGAGAACCTGGTAACACGGCCAATAGAAAAAGAACTAAAAGGGATCAGTGGCGCAAAAGTTATCAAAATTCAAAGTACATCACAAGCTGATTATAGCCTGATCGTTGTTGAGTTTGATACAGACGTAAAAACCGACCTGGCAAGGCAAAAAGTAAAAGATGCGATTGATAAAGCAAGATCAGATCTACCCACCGATCTTACACAGGAACCCGATGTGCAGGAATTCGCTTTTAGTGAATTGCCTATCATGTTCGTGAATGTAAGCGGTGACTATGAAGGTATAAAACTGAAAGAGTATGCTGATAAGATGCAGGATCGTTTTGAAGAATTGAGCGAAATTACAAGAGTTGAAATAGTAGGTGCGCCGGAAAGAGAGATACAGGTAAATGTAGATCCTTCCAAAATGGCGGTGTCAAGGATCAGCTTTACCGATATTGAAAATGCTATTGCGCGGGAAAACATGGATATCACCGGTGGCTTGGTTGAAACCGGTACGATGAGACGCACACTTAAGATCAAAGGACAGTTTACAAGTGCAGAGGATCTGAAAAATATTGTGGTAAGAAGTAGCGCCCAGGGAGCTTCTGTATACTTAAGAGATTTTGCAGAATTAAAAGACACTATTAAAGAAAAGGATAGTTATGCCCGGTTGGATGGAAAGACTGTTGTTACACTCAACATTGTAAAAAGAGCAGGAGAGAATCTGATCGAAGCTGCAGATAAAATAAAGGCAACTGTTGCCGATATGCAGAAAAAAGAAGATCTGCCAAGGGATCTTAAAGTGGTTATCACCGGTGATCAAAGCAAAACAACAAAAACTTCATTTAATGAATTGATCAATACGATCATCATCGGTTTTGTACTGGTATTGATCATCCTGATGTTCTTTATGGGAGTTACCAATGCATTTTTTGTAGCGTTGAGTGTGCCACTGAGTGTATTTGTAGCATTCCTGTTTTTACCGTTAGCGGATGCGATAATCGGAACAAGTGTTACCCTCAATTTTATCGTGTTGTTCGCCTTGTTATTTGGTTTGGGTATCATTGTGGATGATGCGATTGTTGTTATTGAAAATACCCATCGAATCTATAATAACGGTAAGGTACCAATAGTGCGAAGTGCCAAAGAAGCAGCTGGTGAAGTATTTATCCCTGTATTAGCAGGTACAGCTACTACGCTGGCACCATTCTTCCCCTTATTGTTTTGGAAAGGATTGATCGGTAAATTCATGATCTACTTGCCGACCATTTTGATCCTTACACTGGCAGCATCATTGATCGTAGCGTTTATATTCAACCCTGTATTTGCTGTAAGCTTCATGAAGCCGGAAGGAAAAGAATATGAAAAACCTAAGAAGGCGGTATTCAGAAATAAATGGTTCCTTACTTTTTTAATAGCGGGTGTTTTATTGCATTTGCCCGGTATGCATGGCATGGCTAATTTTTTATTACTGATGGCGATCCTGATGGTGTTTAATTCCTATGTATTGAATGATGTAATCCATGCATTTCAGAAAAGAGCATTGCCCGGACTCATGAACCGGTATGAAAAATTATTGCGTTGGGTATTAAAAGGCAAAAGACCGGTATGGGCATTTGTCTCTTTATTTGGTGTGTTTATTTTAGCTGTTGTAATGCTAATGGCGAGAGGAAACAAACAAACTTTCTTCCCCAGTGGTGATCCCAATTTTGTATATGTGTATCTGAAACTACCCGTAGGTACGGATGTAAAACATACGGATAGTGTTACCAGGCTTTTAGAAAAAAGGGTACTAAAAGTTTTAGAAAATGATAAACCGGGAGCTCCGGGAAGTATCGTGGAAAGCGTTATTTCCAACGTGGCGGTAAGCGCTAATAACCCACGGGATAATAACCGCAGTGTTCAATCCAACCTGGGCCGGATACAGATTTCATTTGTTGAGTTTGAAAAAAGACATGGTAAAAGCAGCATGCCTTATAAAGATGCGATCAGGGAAGCCATGAAAGGTATCCCCGGCGCCAGTATAGAAGTAGGGCAGGAAGATGGCGGTCCGCCCACCGATCCGCCAGTGAATATAGAAGTGGTAGGTGATAATTTTGAAAACATAGCTTCGGTTGCTACACAGTTATACAATTATTTAGATACAAACCGTGTAGAAGGAGTGGAAAACCTTCAGCCTGATGTAGACCTTAACAATCCTGAAATAACCATCAACGTGGACAGGGAAAAAGCCATGATAGAAGGCGTAACTACCGGACAGTTGGGTATGGAAATAAGAGCAGCTGTATTCGGACGGGAAGTGAGCAAAATAAAAGATGGTGAAGATGAGTATAAAATTCAGGTTCGCTATACTGACTTGCTGCGCAATAATGTTACCGATCTGATGAATATGCGGATCACATTTTTTGACATGAACACGATGCTCGTAAAGTCATTACCGCTTAGCGCCGTGGCAAAGGTTGATTACACCAATACAACCGGCGGTGTGAAAAGAAAGAATGTTAAACGTACTATTCAACTGCAGAGTAATGTTTTGGATCCTACCATGGTGGCTCCTATCAATGCTCAATTAAAAACAAAGATTGATGATTTTAAAAGCAAAGTAAAGATACCGCCCGATGTTACAATCAGGCAGAGTGGTCAGAGTGAGCAGGAAGCGGAGACCAACGCATTTTTAGGGACAGCGTTCATGATTGCAATAGGACTTATCTTTTTGATCCTTGTCTTGCAGTTCAATTCAATGAGCAAACCTTTCATCGTCATCACGGAAATATTTTTCTCGGTAATAGGTGTGTTGATCGGGTATGCGTTAACGGGGATGACCATCGCTACCATAATGGTGCTGGTAGGCGTTGTGGGTCTGGCGGGAATAGTTATAAAAAATGGTATCCTGCTGATCGAATTTACCGACGAACTTCGTGGCAGGGGTATGCGGACAAGAGAAGCTGCTATACAGGCCGGCAAGATCAGGATCATTCCTGTATTGCTGACAGCTGTGGCTACTATCCTGGGTCTATTGCCACTGGCGGTTGGTTTTAATATTGACTTTGCAGGGCTGTTCCAGCATCTTCGTCCCAATATTTTCTTCGGTGGTGATAGCGTTGTATTCTGGGGACCATTGAGCTGGACGATCATCTTCGGGCTTATTTTCTCTTTTTTCCTGACATTGATGATGGTACCCAGTATGTACCTCATCGCTGAAAGATTGAGAAGACCTATGGAAAGATTTTATGGAAGCCGGTTTATCGCTTTACTTGGTTTCCTTGGTCCTTTCTTCTTCATTTTTGTGGGGATCATGTACTTAGTCCGGAGATTACAGGGTAAAAAAGTTTGGTTGGGTGTATTAAAACCAGCGCCTCAAAAAGCGTAATATTTAAAAAAAATAATATGCCATTTGTAATGTAAATGAATTTATTAAGCATAAACCGGGGTTAGGAGTTTACTAAAAAAATGGGTAGTCATGTTTAAAAGGCTACCCATTTTTATTTTTTTTTATTTTTTTTGCCAGTTTATGCAGCACACTTGAATATCCTGTTGTCTCTATTCTTAAGTAGCCTGAATCTCAGGTTTCCGATTGACTGCTTTCCAAATATTTTAATTTAGTTGGTTTTGTATCCGCCTCACTAACTGCTTAGCGGAGAAAAGAGTTCCGGTTTATCCGGGACTCTTTTTTTAATTCACACCCTTTTCTTTCATCACCCTATTTAACCAGCGCAACATAGCGAAACACATAACAGCGGCTATCATTAACAAACCAAAATTCAACCAGAAAAAGCCAGCCCTACCACCCATGATAATAGATTTGCGATAGCCTAAATAACGGTCGCCCAGTAAGCCTCCGATGAAAGGCGTTAAAAAAACCAGGGCGATGAAAGTGCCATAGAGATCCGCTGATTTAGCGTCTGTCGTGGCATAACCTTGTTTTACATCTTTCAGGTAAAGCGTAAAAATGCCGATCATCAGGTAATAGCCAAACCTTTCCCACATTTCGGAAAAGAAGAGAAAAGGCAATGCTTTAGGATGCTTTTTCCACATGGCAAGATGTTTTAACAGAGACAAACCAGCAACTTTAATAGCAAAAAGCTGATTCCTCAACACTAGTTTTCTGAAAAATCATGTTATGTTATTCCCTGCATCATTTTTTGAAGTCTTTTTGAAAGCAGGAGTAAAACAAAAGCCGCGAATCCAGCCATAAAAACAAAAAGCATAAAGAATTCGTAAAGATTATTCATTTTATAACCCAGGAATACTGTGGTCTTCCCGCCCTCGGGATATAAGGCACTCATTACACCTGCAAGTTTATTACCTGCGGCAGTGGCCAGGAACCACACTGCCATTAACAAGGAAGCGAATTTAAGCGGCGAAAGTTTATTCACCAATGATAGCCCGATCGGGGAGAGGCAAAGTTCTCCCAGCGTATGCAGTACATACATACCGGTCAGCCAGATCATGCTTACTTTTTCCGTAGGAGAAACATCATGTACCCCCCTTGCGATCCACCAATAACCCAGTGCGAGACCTGCGAGCCCCAATGCCATTTTGGTAGGCGTGGAAGGCTGTTTCCTGCCCATCTTTACCCATATCCAGGCTAAAGGGAGGGCGAATAAAATAATGAATACGGAATTGAAGGATTGAAAATAAGAAGGGGGCATGCTATAGGAGCCGATCGTCAAATCTGTTTGCCGGTCTGCAAAGAAAACCAGGGATGCTCCCGTCTGCTCATAGGCTGCCCAGAAAAAGATAACGAAGAAACAAACGATGAATATGACCCAGATCCTTTGTCTATCGACTTTGTTCAGGGACTTGTCTGAAAGAATAAAGGCTGCGATGAATAAGGAAGCACCTGCAAGCACGTAAGAAAGATAGCTATAATGCGCATCCAGGTACATGGCGCTTATCATGATAGCGGAGAAAATGAGTAAACCAATGATCATGTAAACCGGGTCGAGCCATTTTCGTGAAGGAGCTTTGCCGCTTTGAACAGAACTTTTTCCTGAAACCTCATCGATCCCATATGTAGGTGTTTGGCCGAGGATCTTTCCATCGGGGTCACGGACGTATTTATCATGATATAATTTTTGAACCAACAA
>CAMLEX010000111.1 GCA_946479055.1 uncultured Bacteroidota bacterium
TAATAATAGTAAGGATAATGCAGGTTATCTTTAATATAATCAATATTTTGATACATGGTAGAATCATAAGAATGAAAAAACTCCTGTAAACAAAGAATGTCGGCATTTTGACGGCGGATCTGCTCCATCATTTTCAATCTTGTCTGGCTACCCTTGTTATTATTCCTTTTCATTTCAATGAATCGGGCTACGTTCCAGGTAGCAATACGGATCGTTTCCGGTTTCTTTTTAGTAGCAAACCCTTTAGGAATACTGATTGCGTAAAAAGCGGTGACACTTTTAAATCCTAAGAGCAAGGCGATAGCGGAAATCAAGGCATACCTTCTTTTTATAAATAGCCACCATACCATAAAACCCACAACAGCTAATAACAAAAAAGGAAATCCAATACCTAAAAAAGAAATAAACCACCATGCCTGTGGATCAAGGTAAGGAGCAATGCAGGCTAGCAAAAAAAAGAAAACGACCCCGTAATTTATAAAAATAAGGACCCGTTTAGTAAAAATTCGAAGCTTGCTGGCCATTAATGCAATTTACAAAAAACAGCAGAGAACATATTAAGAGTTCAGTACGATTAAAACTTCGACTTAAGAATTAGCTTTTTTAAAACAGTTTGGATATCCGTTAAATCTGCAGGTTGTAGTTTTCCTTACAAATTTTCCTGGCTGGCTCTTTTCAGAATATCTTTCTCATCTTCCGTAAGGCTATTATAACCTTTCTGGTTGATCTTGTCGAGTATCTCATTTACCCTTTGTTCTGTTATATTAGGAGTTTTTTTATAGGGTAGTTTATCTGATTTATAAAACAATTCTTGTTTTATATTCTTCCCTTTTTTAGGTTTATCGGGATTAAAAAGGTTGTTGACCCAGTCAAAGAAATTATTCATCCATTCACTCCAGTCGAATCCTTTGCGGAAGGAATAAATAAATAAGAATCCTGTTAGAGCACCGGCAAGATGTGCAATATGACCCCCGGGATTGCTCAGGGGAATACTTGCCAGGTCAATGATGAGATAAATAGTAGTTAGTACCCAAATGGGTATGCCGCCAAACAGCATGGGAAAGATGCGATAACCAGGAGATATTGAAGTTACAGCAACTGCAATAGCCATAACACCAGCGGATGCCCCCAATGCTTCAGCAACCGGAAGAGCTTGCTTTAAGCCTGGCAAAAAATTATAAGCTAATACAAAAGCCAGGGCTCCTGCAAAAGCACCATAGATATAAAGAGGAACGATCTTGCGATTACCTGTCAGATCAAGAAATATATACCCAAAAACCCATAACCATAGCATGTTTCCAAGTAAATGCCATACACTGTCATGGGAAAACATATGCGTAAGAATTGTCCAGGGCCTGGCACCAATCTTACTTACATCAGCCGGTAGTGTAAATAAGCTGAGGATATTAGTGTTGTAAAAATGCATGGCTTCCGCACCACCTTCATACCGGAGATAAAAAACCGCTTTTAAAAAAGCAAGAATTACAAATACTATCATATTGATAGCAATCAACAGGATCAAAGCGTTGTTCGCCTGGGCCAGGGATAGTCTTCGTTTATATTGCTGTTCGTGGTACGCCATAGACTCTGTTCACTATGTAAAATTAAACTAAGAGATTAAAGAGAAGAAGAGATAATGGGAGAAGTTTTCCCTATTCTTCTCTTTATCTGATCCTTTTTACTAATACAACGTTTTACGGTTGGTTTTGTTCCAGATATAGATAATAATAAAACCGGTGATAGCCCCCCCTAAGTGAGCAAAATGAGCAACATTGTCACCTGCCGAATTACGAATTGCCAAGGCAAGTTCTATAGCTCCATAAATAATCACAAACCATTTTGCCTTCATTGGAAAAAGAAAATAGATATAAATAAGTGTGTTTGGGAACAAATAGCCAAATCCTGCCAGGCATCCAAAAATTGCTCCTGAAGCACCTACGGTAGCTGCATTGATCGCTTTGTCCATAACCAGCACATTATTGTTGTATATTACGCTAGCCTGTTCCTCCAGCGGAAACTTGCTGATATAATCCCATGCGGGTTTCATTTCAAAATATAAAACGCCTAAATGCAAAAGTCCTGCACCAAGGCCGCATAAAATATAATACTGTAAAAATCGTTTAGCCCCCCAATAGTTTTCTAATACACTCCCAAACATCCACAAAGCCAGCATATTAAAAAGAAGGTGGTCAATACCACCATGCAAAAACATATAGGTTAATAGCTGGTGTGGTTTAAAAAAAACAGAATGTACATCGTGAAGTGCAAAAAGATTTTCTATAACAGGGGAATTAGCGCCAAAAGTCGCCTGTGTAATAAATACCAGGACATTAATTATAAGAAGGTTTTTAATAACAGGAGGAAATCTGTTAGGACGTGTAAAACGAAATTCACTCATAAAACAAAAATACTTTTATTTAACTATTAGGACTGATGCCTTTCAATCCTTTTGGTTTTTCAACTTCAACTGCACCACATTCTCAATATGCAACGTATGAGGGAACATATCTACCGGCTGAATGGCAGTCACTTCATATTTTTCATCCAGCAAATTGAGATCCCGTGCCTGTGTAGCAGGATTACAACTGACATATACTACCGTTGGCGCCGCTATCTCCAGTATCTTTCTTACCAGTTTTTCATGCATTCCCGCCCGTGGGGGATCTGTAATGATCACATCCGGCCGTCCATGCTCGGCAAAAAAATCATCATTGCAAACTTCAATAACATCACCTGCAAAAAACGCTGTATCACTTAAATTGTTCAATGCGGCATTCTCTTTGGCGTCTTCAATAGCGGCGGCTATCATTTCCACCCCAATGATCTTTTTGGCTTTTTTACTGACAAAAATCCCGATGCTGCCGGTACCACAATAGAGATCATAAACAATCTCGTTTCCTGATAGTTCCGCAAAATCTCTTGCTACCTTATACAATTGTTCGCCCTGTTTTGTATTGGTTTGAAAAAATGACTTGGGACCTATTTTAAACTGAAAATCTTCAAGCTTTTCTATTGCATACCCCTTTCCATGATAAACCACAGGTTCGAGATCAAACAGGCTATCGTTTTTCTTTGTATTAATGGTGTACAACAAGGTAGTAATAGCGGGAAATTGCTGCAGGATATGATCCAGTAAAGCCTTCCTGTTTGATTTATTTTCTTCCCCAAACACGATATTCACCATCAGCTCGCCGGTAGTGCACAACCTTACCTGCATCGTTCTTAAAAAACCCACATGGTTGCGGATATCGTAAAATGTATAATCATTTTCTTTGGCAAATTTTTTAACCGCCAGCCTGATCGCATTGGTAGGCTCATCCTGCAGGTAGCAGTTTTGAATGTCAACTAATTTATCAAACATCCCTTTGGCATGAAACCCGGCCACATCCTGTTCACTGCTTACCAATGGGTCATTTAATTCTTCTTTCAATAAAAACCGTTTATTGCCAAACGTATATTCTATTTTATTGCGATAATACCTGGTTTCTTTGGCCCCAAGAATAGGCATCATTTCCGGCAATGCCACTTTACCAATCCGCTGCAGGTTATCTCTTACTTGTTTTTGCTTATATAATAATTGCTTTTCATAGGGCAACATCTGCCATTGACAGCCGCCACAAACACCAAAATGGGAACAAAAAGGTTTCACCCTGTCAGCTGAATAAGAATGAAAGCGGAGAGGCCGGCCTTCCGCCCAGTCCTTTTTATTCCTGCCCAATTGAACATCAACCACATCACCGGGTACCACTCCCTCAATAAAGATCACTTTACCATCTACCTTTGCCAGTGATTTGCCTTCGGCGGCATAATCTTCTACCTGAACCTTTTCTAATACTATATTTTTCTTTTTTCTGCTCACGGCGCAAAGCTAACCCCCAACCCCTAAAGGGGAGTTATTAAACTCCTTTTTCTGTAAACTTTTTAAAATAAGCAACTGTTTATTTATCTTTTTGCTCTTAAACCTATTTCCAATGCTTCCACCTTCCGCGGATTGGCTGTTTTTAATAACTTTACTGATTATTCTGGCTCATGAAAAAATTGTTACTGATTCCCGTTCTCTTGCTGACGGCCATTGCTTTTGCTCAACCTGGTTATGAAATAAGGGTCACCCTGAAGCCTTTTAAAAATGAATACATTTACCTGGGTCATTACTCCGGCAAACAATACCCTGTGGTTGATTCTGTCAAACTCAACGACAAAAGCGAAGGAGTATTTAAAGGCGCAAAAGAACTGGGTGGTGGAATATACCTTGTGGTTTATCCTTCTAAAGAGAGGTTTATTGAAATTTTAATTGATAAAAAACAGCATTTTTCTGTTATAGCTGATACGGCGGCTACAGCAGCGAAAAAATTTATTAACTCTCCTGACAACGATCTGTTCATCGATTATCAAAAATTCATGGCGGTACGGGGTAAGGCCATTGATGCCGGTAATAAAGCATTACAAACCGCCCGGACGGCTAAAGATTCCGCTTCACTAACTGAAAGTCTGAAAAAAAATTCGGAAGAGATTTCGGCTTATAGAAAGCAATTCGTTGCTAAAAATCCCGAAAATATTCTTAGTGTGCTGATGCGCCTGATGGAGGAGCCGAAAATACCACCTGCCGAAAAACATCCCGGAGGCAAATATGACTCTGTTTTCGCTTACCGTTATTTTAAAGATCATTACTGGAATGGTCTTAATTTCTGGGACGACCGCATTACCCGTACTCCGGCTTCTTTGTTTGATGAAAGACTGGATAAATATTACAATACGCTTGTTTTTCAACACCCGGATTCTGTTATCAAAGAAATAGATTGGATGCTGAGCTATGCCAGCGCCAGTCCGGAAATGACCCGTTACCTGCTGGTGAAATTTGTGAACCGCTATCTAAACATGAAGTACATGTGGGAGGACGCCGTGTTTGTGCATCTTTTTCAAAAATATTTTTCACAAAAAGAATATGACTGGCTAACGCCGCAAGGCAAAAAAATTATCACCGAACGGGCTTTCAATTTAATGGCCAATATCATGGGCAATCCCGCCGAGGACATTTCTTTGCCGGATACCAGCGGAAAGATCCAGACATTATATGGTGACACTTCTCATTTTACTATTGTTTGCTTCTGGGATCCTACCTGTGGCCATTGTAAGGAACTGGTGCCTGTACTGGATTCCATGTACCAGGCCAAATGGAAAAATGCCGGTGTAAAAATATTCGCGGTTGCGAAAGAAACAGAGGGAACTAAGAAAGACTGGCTCGATATACTTCACAAACATCAGCTAAAGGGGTGGACCCACGTGTACTATTCCAAAGAAGAAGAAAAGAAAAGGGTAGATGCCGGCATTCCGGGATATTCACAGTTGTACGATGCCCAAATTGTGCCTGCTGTATATTTGCTCGACAAAGACAAACGCATTATTGCCAAAAAACTGACCTGGCAACAAACGGATGAAATCCTGATGTTAAAAATGAAAACTCCGTAATCTCTTTTATACCGTCTCAATAATCGACATTCAAATTCGTTATATACAAGCAACCGAAAATTCAAACTATGCAAAAAAATTGGCTGACTGCGATCATTCTTACCTGCACTATCATCAACGCTTCTTCCCAGACCTTATTCACATATGGCGATTACAAAGCTGATGCAAAAGATTTTCTCAGGGCTTTTAATAAAAATAACCAGCAACAGATCACTAATAAAAACGGTGCTATTAAATATCTTGAACTGTATGTCAATTCAAGATTGAAGATCCGTGAAGCGTATGACAGGAGATATGATACGCTGGCCCATATAAAAAGCGAAATTGAAAATCTGCGCAGCCAGGTCATTGAAAACTACATGAGCAATCCGGAAGCCATGGACAGGCTGACAAAAGAAGCGTTTCAGCGCAGCCTGAAAGATATTCATGTGGCTCATATTTTTATTTCATTTAAAAACGCAGCCGGTATTATTGATACGTTAGCGGCACGCAAAAAATTGGACGAAATAATAAGCCGGCTTACGAAAAAAGAAGATTTTCTTTCTATTGCCCAACAATTATCAGATGATCCTTCGGCCAAAATAAATAAAGGAGACCTGGGCTATATAACTGTTTTTACTCTGCCCTATGAATTTGAAAACTTAATTTATACAACTACTCCCGGTAAATATTCAAAACCTTATACATCAAAAGCAGGTTATCATATTTTCAAAAACCTGGGCGAAAGAAAAGCATTGGGCAAAATAAAAGTGCAACAGATATTACTGGCATTTCCGCCCGGGATAGATGAAACAGGAAAAAAAGCTGAAGGTCGCCTTGCCGATTCATTGTACCAGCGCATCAAAGCTGGCGATAATTTTGAAAAACTCGCTGCGGCATTCAGTAACGATTATATCAGCGCTGCCAGCCAGGGCAATGTACCCGATATTGCTGTAGGTCAGTACGAGCCCGATTTTGAAAAAAGCATCTGGTCACTGAAAGACGGAGCTGTGAGCAAACCATTTATATCAACACATGGTTACCATATTGTAAAAAGAATCTCTGCAAAGCCTGTCATCACTAACCCTGCTGATAAAGTAAATAAGGAAGATTTACAACAAAAAATAAAAGCAAGTGATCGCTGGAAAACTGCAAGGGATTTTATTTATACCCAGGTCAGAAACAAAGCTGGTTTTCAGCAATTTCTTTATAAGGAGATTGTATTGTGGTCACTCACAGATAGTCTGCTGGATCATAAATCCGGCATGCTTGGACGAAGCATGAACATCGAAACGCCATTATTTAAAATCGGCGATACTACTATTCGTGTAGCGGATTGGATAGCTTACGGAGGTGCTAACCGGTACAAAGCTGACAATACTATAAAACTTTATCCTGATCTGATGGATGAGTTCACAAAGAATGTTCTTTATCAATATTACCGTGATCATCTTGAAGAGTTCAATGATGAGTTTCACAACCAGATGGCCGAATTCCGGGATGGCAATCTTTTCTTTGAGATCATGCAACAGGAAATCTGGAATAAAGCTCAGTCCGATTCATCGGCCTTGCTGTCGTTGTATGAAAAAAATAAAAAACAATATCATTGGAATCAAAGCGCTGATGCGATCATCTTTTTCTGCTCGGATGAAATCACGGCAAAAGCCCTGGCAGAAAAAATAAAAAAGAATCCTGCCGGCTGGAAAACAGCAGTAGAAGCAGTAGCTGAAAAGGTAGTAGCGGATTCAGCACGATATGAATGGCCACAGATACCAGGTCTGGGTAAAAAAACGCCACAGGCGGGAACTATCACTGCATTGATTGTTAATCCTACCGATAAATCAGCTTCTTTCGCTCTTATCAGTAAGGTATATACTCAATCATCACCACGATCATTCAATGAAGCAAAAGGATTAGTAATGAGCGACTATCAAAACCTACTGGAGGAAGAATGGATAAAATACCTGAAAGCGAAATATCCTGTAAGAATAGATGAAAAGGTCTTGAATGACGTATTAACCAAAAAAATTCAGTAGTGACTTATAAGTCAGTTAACGCTTTGGAAGCAATACCCAAATCGTGTTAATTAAGATTGGTAAAAAAAGAACGAGATAACCTTCATAGTCATAGAAAAAGGTTACCCCTACAGTAACCTTTTTCTATTTACTTTCTACCACAGTTTATTTTCTTAAAGATTTCTTACCACATTCGCTACCATCAACGGTCGGCCCAATGTATAGTAATGCAAAACCGGCACACCGTTTTTCTTCAGGTCTCTTGACTGATCAAGCAGCCACTCTTCACCCACTTTTTCTACATCTTCATCTGTTTTACATTTCAGTATTTCATTAGAAAGATCAGAAGGGAGATCAATATGGAATGTTTTTGGCAAAACGGTTAATTGTTTCTTACTATAGATGGGTTTCAGCCCGGGGATAATCGGAACAGTAATTCCCGCATCGCGACAGGCATCTACGAATGCATAATATTTTGCATTATCAAAAAACATCTGCGTAACAATATAGTCAGCGCCACCTTCTACTTTAGCTTTCAGGTAACGCAGATCAGTTTGCATATTTGGCGCCTCAAAATGTTTTTCGGGATAGCCTGCTACGCCGATACAAAATGTAGTCTTATTGGTAGCTTTCAGATCTTCTTCCAGGTAAATTCCTGAATTCAGGTTCACCACCTGTTTCAGCAGGTCACTGGCATATTTATGTCCACCGGGTTCAGGTTCAAATGATGTTTCATTCTTTGCCGCATCTCCCCGTAATACCAATACATTATCTATGCCGAGATATTGGAGATTAAGTAATGCATCTTCTGTATCATTGATGCTGAACCCACCGCAGATAAGATGCGGCACGGTATCTACATTATATTTATTCATAATAGCCGCGCAAATGCTTTCCGTACCCGGTCTTTTACGAACAATCACTTTTTCAAAACTGCCATCCATTCTTTTTTTAAACACATGTTCGCTGCGATGATACGTAACATTTATATACGAAGGCTTGAATTCCATCAGCGGGTCAAGATGTTTATATAATGCTTCAATACCTTTTCCTTTCAGGGGCGGCAGCACTTCAAATGAGATCAGCGTTTCTTTAGCATCGTTAATATGGTCAATTATTTTCATCAGTTCATTAGTATTATTTAATAGCCGGGTCGATCCCGGCCAATTCATTGGGGTGCAAAGCTAATACAGAAAGGCTAAAAGAGTTTAAAAGTTTAAGGAGTTCAAGAGGTTGAAAATGTTTGCCGAACCATTTAAACCTGTTAAACCTTTGGAACTTCTTGAAGGGCTGGAACTCAAACCTTATTTTTGCGTCCTTATGTCCCTAAGTATATATGCCAAAAACCTGGTTAAGCGATATGGCAGCCGAACGGTTGTTAATCATGTTTCGTTTGAGGTAAACCAGGGAGAGATCGTAGGTTTGTTGGGTCCGAATGGCGCCGGTAAAACCACTTCCTTTTACCAGGTAGTGGGTTTGGTAAGACCTGATGAAGGTGATGTTTTTTTGAATGAAGAAAACATTACGTCATTGGCTATGTACAAGCGGGCCAAAATGGGGATTGGCTATCTGCCACAGGAAGCTTCAGTTTTCAGAAAGCTGAGTGTGGAAGATAATATTTCTGCCGTGCTTGAAATGACAGACCTCTCCAAACAGGAACAAAAAGTGAAACTGGAATCGTTGCTCGATGAATTCCGGCTTCATCATGTACGCAAAAGTAATGGTGATGTACTGAGTGGCGGTGAAAGGCGCCGTACAGAAATAGCAAGAGCATTAGCTGTTGATCCAAAATTTATTTTATTGGATGAGCCATTTGCCGGTATAGACCCCATCGCTGTTGAAGACATCCAGGCAATTGTTGCTAAATTAAAATACAAAAACATCGGAATCCTCATTACCGATCACAATGTAACAGAAACACTTTCCATTTGCGACAGAGCTTACCTGCTTATAGATGGAAAGATCTTCAAACACGGCACTGCTGAACAATTAGCAGATGACGAACAGGTAAGAAAATTATATCTCGGACGCAATTTTGAATTAAAGCGCAAAGATTACCTGCATGAGGAAGCCATAAAAGCTGCAAACATTACGAATTCAGAGAACTCATTAGCGGACAATAATGCCTTATCTTAATTGTTTGTAACTTAGAGTATGCCCATAAACATCGATGATAAAAACTTCCTAATGACGAAAAGCTCATAATAATTGATGAGCTATGGGAAAGTATGGACCAGGATATAATCAATGAAACTCTCCAATCTGACTCGAAGCCTCTGTTAGCATAATAAATACATGCGGATACGAAAGCATCGTCTCCCTAATTTCCCTTATGATATTTTTTATCTGATTGAAAAATCAGAAATCAGGATCATAGCTGTCATACATTCATCAAGATCTTCCCGCTTTGTTAAAAGAAGACTTAGATAGTTTAATGTAATTTCTTCTTTATCTTGCCGACAGCAATGAGTCTTCTCAGCCCCGCCATATCATCATTAGCCCGTATGCGTTTCTGGCGCATCGAAGCCTGGAAAAATAATCCACTGAATGCTCAGCGTGAAGTGTTGCAGGACCTGGTAACATCTGCACAATACACCGAGTTCGGGAGAAAATATAATTTTCATGAGCTATTTAATGTAAAAGCATTCAAGCAGGCTGTACCCGTTCATGAATATGAAGATCTGAAGCCTTATATAGAACGGATCATGCAGGGTGAACAAAATATTTTATGGAATACCTCGATTTATTGGTTTGCCAAAAGCAGCGGCACTACCAGTGATAAAAGTAAATTCATTCCGATCAGCGAAGAAAGCCTGGAAGAATGTCATTTTAAAGCCGCTAAAGATGTACTGACTTTATATTATAATTTCAATCCTGATTCCGCATTACTTACTGGTAAAGGGTTGGTGCTTGGTGGAAGCCACAATATTAACCCGATGAATACGGAGGCGCAATATGGGGATCTTAGCGCCGTGTTGCTACAAAACACTCCTTTCT
>CAMLEX010000112.1 GCA_946479055.1 uncultured Bacteroidota bacterium
TATTGAAAAAATTGTGGCCTTTGCACAGGAATAGCGGCCATCCTTTTGAAGGAGGGGTTGGATCTTAGGGTAGAAAGTGCGTAAAAGTAGAAATTAATTTCAGTAAAGCAAATACCCTTAGTGTTTTTTCATATTTGCATTGAAGGCGGCTGACTGACCTTTTGGAATCGACAGGCTCTGCCATTCGGAGCCTTTAATGATCTTACCCAGCATAACTATCTGACCCACATGATAGGAATAATGAGTGAGCTGACGGTGAATAGCGTCAATAACGGCAAGCGGTTTTGTGCGGATATAAATTGTTTTTTCCAGGTCGGCAGCAGTTAAGGATTCCAAAGCCTGAAATAGGGTTTGCCAACCTTCTTCCCATAGTTGCAAAATTTTCCCCTTGGTGTATTGATGGGTTTCAAATTCGTCATCCCGCTTCCGCCATTCTTTTTCTCCGTCTTCTGTTAAAAAATTCGTCCAGCGGCTCAGCATATTGCCATGCAGGTGTGTAATATTGATGGCAATACTATTGGTAATCTCATTGGGTTGATAATGAAAATCAGCATCATTTATTTGCGCAAAAGTTTTTTCCGCCAATAGTTTGTAATCATGAAACTGCTGAATGGCGCTTTTCAAAAAAATAGTTTCATTCATGATTTAGATTTTTGATTTCTGTAAAATTGTTTAAGTGTAAAAGACTTCGTACTTCTGACTTCTTGCCTCGTACTTCGGATTTACCATCCCCGTGCATCGTCATCTCCCCGGTTATCTGCTACCGCTTCCAGTTTTCCATCAGGCATAACTTTTATTACTTCTGTTCTGCCTATGTTGCCACGTTCAGTCAAATAATATCCTGTTTTTTGTAAACTATCAAAAGTGTTTTTTGGGAAACCTTTTTCTATATATACACTGTCAGGCAACCATTGATGATGAAACTTTGGTTTGTAGACCGCATCTTCCGTATTCATTCCGAACTCGATAATATTGACCAATGTTTGAAAAACCGAAGTGGGGATGGTTGTACCACCGGGAGTGCCCACAACTAAAAAAGGTTTATTGTCTTTTAATACAATAGTAGGGCTCATGGAACTCAGCATCCTTTTTCCTGGCTTGATAGCGTTAGCTTCTCCACCCACAGCACCGTACATATTGGGTACACCGGGTTTGGTGCTGAAATCATCCATTTCATTATTAATAAAAAAACCGGTTCCGCCAATAACCGTTCGGCTTCCATAAGAACCATTTAGCGTAGTGGTTACAGCTACTGCATTACCATCTTTATCTATTACACTCAGATGAGTGGTTTCTTCACTTTCCCCAGTTTGTAAAGAGCCGGGTTTGATAACTCTACTGGGTGTTGCTTTTGCCGGATCATAATTTTTCATTCTTTCCTGCAGGTACACATCATTGGTTAGCATACTGACAGGCACTTTATAAAAATCAGCATCGCCCATATATTCGGCACGGTCAGCATAAGCCCTGCGTTCTACCTCCACCATTAACTGAACAGCCTGTGGTGACAGGAAACCCATGCTGCTGATATTTTTATTCTCAATCATCTTCATCATCTGGTGCACTAACACGCCTCCACTGCTTGGCATGGGCATACCAATTACTTTATAATTTTTATAATTAAAAACATGCGGCTCTCTTGCTTTAGCCCTATAATTTTTAAGATCATCATAAGAAATAATGCCATTTCCTCTTTTCATTTCGTCAACAATCAGTTTGGCAGTCTCACCTTCATAGAAACCCGCAGCTCCTTTATCTTTTATTCTCTTCAATGTATTGGCCAGGTCGGTTTGAATTAATGTATCACCTTCTTCCCAGGGAATTGTTTTTGTAAACACGGGCATTACGGTATTGTATTTTTTCAAGTCGTCCTGCAATTCATTTAATGAATTAGCTTCTCTTTTACTAATAATAAAACCTTTTTCTGCCAGGTCTATAGCGGGTTGAATGAGTTTATCAAAGGAAAGCTTTGCATATTTTGCCGAAGCAAATAATCCGGCTACTGTTCCGGGCACGCCACCACCTAAATGACCATTCTGGCTTTTATCTGTTCTTGCTTCCCCTGTTGAGTCAAGGTACATATCACGGTGAGCTTTGCCAGGCGCCATTTCGCGGTAATCAATAGAAATTTCTTTGCCATCGGTTAACCTGGCCACCATGAAACCACCGCCACCCAGGTTACCTGCACTAGGATACACAACTGCTAATGCCAGCTGTGTAGCAATAGCGGCATCAACAGCATTGCCACCCATTTTTAATATTTCAACACCTGTATTGCTTGCAAGCGGATGTGCAGAAACGACTGCTCCGTTCACCGCAATGATTTTTTTCTGAATGGAATAATTATAGGGGTCAAGGACCGACGATGCATTTTTGCTGGTGGTTTTGCAGGCAACAAATAACAGCACTAAGAGAATATGCCACGAAAGATATTTTTTCATAAAGAACAAATAAAATGAAAGTTAACCAAAATCTAAACCAGCATAAGGTTTTTATACCCCGGCAAGCGTATTAAAATCTGAGTAGTATAACACACGGATTGCACAGATTGAACGGATTTTCACAGATTTTTTTAGTCTGATAAGATAACAGAGCATTATTATTGAATATCAATCATAGCTTGACAGATTTCCACAGATTTATTCTGCGAAGCAGAGGAATCCGTACTGCTTGTCGAAGTATCATCCGTTCGACAAGTATCATCTCCCGCCAAGTCGGGACAAGCTGCGTACCATTTTTCATTCAAACAGATTTTAAGGGCATTTTAATGCGTCTGCCCTGTTTTATACTGTTATGATTTTTAATCGTTAAATTTATACAGGTTACTGCTCATTCCGCTAACGCCGCTTCCATCTCAGATTAGGTTTTAATTTATCTAACATAAAAACAAAACTGCTATGATGGGAAATCATTTTAATTTACAAAGGACAAGTTTGCTGTTTGTCTTCTTTTTTAGCGCAATCATTGCTTCAGGACAAACTACTACTGTAAAAGGTACCATAAAAGACGCCAATGGCCAGGTGCTGCAGGGGGCATCCATTCAGTTGCAAGGATCCAAAACCGGAACCATTGCAGATGATAATGGGAATTTTTCACTGAATGTTACTCCCGGCAACTATACGCTGATCGTCTCTTTTGCAGGTTATGTAACTGAGCGAACTGAAATATCAGTCAATACAACCGGGACGGCTGATCTCAATATAATGTTGAAAAATGCAGCCGATCTTAGCAATATAACAGTAGTAGGCTCAAGAAATTTATCCCGCACAAGGGTAGAAACGCCTGTCCCGGTAGATGTTATTCCAATATCTCAAGTAATAAATGATATTGGCCAGGTAGATCTCAACCAGATATTAAATTTTATCGCTCCTTCTTTTCAATCCGCCCGTCAAACTATTGCTGATGGAACAGACCATGTGGATCCGGCACAATTAAGAGGTTTAGGCACTGACCAGGTATTGGTACTGATAAATGGTAAGCGCCGTCATCAATCTGCACTGGTAAATGTAAACGGTACGGTAAATCGCGGAGCAGTAGGTACTGACATGAGCGCCATTCCTGCAACAGCAATTGAAAGAATTGAAATACTCCGTGATGGCGCTGCTGCTCAATATGGATCGGATGCCATTGCAGGAGTCATTAATATTGTTTTGAAAAAGAGAACAGGCTTGCTCGAAGCCGGTGTCAGCTATGGTAAGTATATAACCAGTTATGATAAAAACTACGCACTGTTTAAGCTTACTAATAAAACAGATGATCCTTCGGTAAAAGCCAGAGACGGCGGAAATTTCCAGGCTTCTGTTGGGTATGGTTTCGATATTGGAAAAGGATATTTAAGTATTACCGGCGAATATATCAGGAGGGAAGCTACCAACAGAACAGGAACATACACCGGTGCTGTATATCCCAATGTAAATGGAGTGAACAGGGATGATTCTTTTATGCTTGCAAGAGGCCAGACAAGAAATTTCTTTGATATGCATATCGGTAACTCCGAAATGAACGGCGGATCCGTATTTTACAATTTTGGATATCCGGTAAGTGATAAAACTGAATTCTATCTGTTCGGCGGTTATAGCAAAAAAAGTGGTACAGCTGCTGGATTTTACCGATACCCGAGCGGTTTTCCAACCAATGCAAAAATTTATGAACCCAATGTCTTAGCTATTTATCCCAGTGGCTTTTTGCCGCAAATTAATTCTGACCTCACCGATTTTTCAACATCAGTTGGGGTGCGTACAAAATTTAATCAATGGAATTTTGATGTCAGCAATACGTTCGGGATGAATAAATTTGATTTTACCATTGATAATTCCGTTAACTATACTCAATTCTTTATACCTGGTAATAAGCAAACAGAGTTTGATGCCGGTGGTTTAAAGTTTTGGCAAAATACAGTGAATGCAGATATTTCCAGGAAATACGATGTGCTGCAAGGGTTAAATATAGCCGCTGGAGCTGAATACCGGGTTGATGCTTTTGGAATAAACAGCGGTGAAGAGGCTTCTTATAAAAATTATGATACCGCATCAAAAGCTTCTGCAGGCGCACAAGTGTTTGCAGGCTTTGTAAACTCTATCGGTGACACTAAAACAAGAAATGCAAAAGCTTTGTATATAGATTTAGAACTGGATATTACAAAGAAATTTCTTGTAACGGGCGCCTTGCGTTTTGAGGATTACAGTGATTTTGGATCTACACTAAATTATAAATTTGCCAGCCGCTATAAATTCAGCGATCAGTTTAATATACGGGCTTCAACAAGTTCAGGTTTCCGGGCGCCTTCCATGCAACAGCGTTTTTATGCTAAAACAAATACCTTGTTTGTTTCAAATGGTACCACCCTGGTTCCGGTAGAAGCCGGAACATTTACTAATGAAAGTAAAGCCGCCCAAATATTAGGTATTCCTAAATTGAAAGAAGAAACCAGTCATAACTATTCAGTTGGTTTAACCGCTAAACCGTTCAAAGGATTTGAAATAACTGTTGATGCCTACCAGATTGATATTGATGACCGCATTGTATTGACAAATAATTTTACAGGGGGTACTAATCCTCAGTTACAGCAGCAATTAACTGCTGCAGGAGCAAACACAGCCAACTTTTTTACTAATACTATAGATACCCGTGCACGCGGACTGGAAACGGTGTTGTCTTATAATAAAAGGTTTGCAGGCAAGCATTCCCTTCTTACTACATTGGCCATGACATTTATTGATAATGAAGTTAAAAAAGGAGCAGATGGTAAACCAATTATTCATGCCTCTGATATTTTAGTGAGTAGCGGGCAGTTGGGAAACTATTTTAACCGGGAAGATCAAAGCCGTATTGAAGTGGCAAATCCCAAAAACAAAATCACCCTAAGCTTTAATTATAAATACAGCAAGTTCGGGGCTATGCTGCGGTTTGTAAGGTTTGGAAAGGTTCAATACCTCGATCCTTCTATAAATCCGGCAAATCCTGCTGCCTTCCCTGTAAACGCATTTACCGGTCAGGCCGAAACACTTGACCAGGAATTCGATGCAAAAATAGTAACCGATCTTTCGTTGTCATATCAGATCACGACTAATGTAGGGTTTACCATAGGTGCTAACAATTTGTTTGATGAATACCAGGATATGCATACGCATAGTGGTAATATGAGTTTGGGCCGTTTTGTATACAGCCGCCGTGTACAACAAATGGGTTTTAATGGAGCGTACTATTTTGCCCGGCTGAAGCTTAGCCTTGATACAAAGAAATAAGTGTTACAGTTTTCCTAAAACTATCGCAGAAACATGCGATAGTTTTTTTTATGCCCTGACTTTACACAAGTGGAGTAGGGTACTTTAGCAACATGCTTTATATTCGCCGAATAATTTGCTTTGATGAAGAAAAATCTACCAGTATTATTTATCTGCTGCCAATTATTACTGAGCCTGCCGATGGATGTTTTTTCGCAAGCCCCTCAAAGTTGGTCATCAGCCGATATGTATCTCGCCCTTCGCAAATTGAATGTACTCGGTTCAGTTTTATATGTAGCGGCCCATCCGGATGATGAAAATACAAGACTGATTACCTATTTCTCTAAAGATAAATTGTATCGTACCGGATATTTATCCCTTACAAGGGGTGATGGCGGTCAAAACCTGATAGGAAATGAACAAGGCATTGAATTGGGATTGATAAGAACACAGGAATTACTAGCAGCACGGCGTATTGATGGCGGGGAACAATTTTTTTCAAGAGCTTTTGATTTTGGTTATTCCAAAAATCCCGAAGAAACATTTACAAAATGGAATAAAGAAAAAATACTGAGTGATGTAGTATGGGTGATACGGAAATTTCAACCCGATGTGATCATTACAAGATTCCCGACAACGGGTGAAGGCGGACATGGACATCATACCGGTTCGGCTATATTAGCCAATGAAGCATTTACTGCAGCAGCTGACCCCACACGATTTCCCGAACAACTCAAAAATGGCGTACAGCCCTGGCAAGCGAAAAGGATTCTTTGGAATACATTCAATTTTGGTACTACCAATACAATAACTGCGGATCAATTTAAAGTAGATGTAGGCGGTTACAACCCGTTGCTGGGAAAAAGTTATGGAGAAATAGCAGCTGAAAGCCGCAGTCAGCACAAAAGTCAGGGCTTTGGTGTTCCTGCTTCAAGAGGCAAATCATTTGAAAGTTTTAAAACAACAGGTGGTACAGAGCCGGTAAATGATCTGATGGATGATGTTGATTTGAGTTGGAAAAGAGTTCGCAGTGGAGAAATAATAGAAAAGAAAATAAATGATCTTATTACTTCTTTTGATTTATTGAACCCGGAAAAGTCTGTGGAAGGGTTAGTAGGGTTGTATAAAAATATCAGTAAACTCTCAGATAGTTATTGGAGAGATCTGAAATTGAAGGAAATAAAAGAATTGATAAGGCAATGCAGCGGCTTGTTTATTGATGCAACATCGCCTGAACAGTTTGCAGTGCAAACGGATTCTATCAGGATTAATTTCTCTGTAAATAATCGTTTGGGTGTAGATGCAAAAATGGAAAGAATAACGATAAACGGTTTCGACAGCAGCTTTTCCCAAACACTGGAAAAAAATAAGAACGCCAATTTTGCAAAAACACTTTATGTTCCTTCTTCAAAGGCTGTAACACAACCTTATTGGCTGGAGAATAAAATGGAAGAAGGATATTTTAATGTAAAAAACCCTTTGCAGATCGGGCAACCGGATGTTGATGTGGCATACAATGTAACGATTGGAGTAAAAATTTATGGTGAGCAGTTTAGTTTTGTGCGGCCAGTTAAATATAAATTTACAGACCCTGTAAAAGGAGAGTTATATCAACCGATAGTGGTAATACCCAACGTCACCTTCAGAGATTTTGACCAGGTATATATCAAAAGAGAAAAAAATAAATTCATTGATATATCTTTTATGGCTAATAATGAGATGGAAATTCCATCTCCTGCGTCAGTTTCACAAACATTCTCATCAACATTAGATACATTGCCAAGATTGATTGGTGGGTTTGCATTACAGAAAAGACAAATTCATACGGAAATCTTAAGAGATGCTGAATTAGATGCAAAAGTATACAGGATAAATGTATCTCCTGATTACAGAAATGTTGGATATATTTCAAAAAGTATTAACTACGATCATATTCCTACTATAACTTATTTCAAACAGGCTTTATTAACTGTTAAGAATGTCGACGCTAAAATTTATAATAAAAAAATAGGTTACATAATCGGCGCAGGTGATAAAGTGCCGGATGCCCTGGAGCAAATCGGCTACGAAGTAACCTTATTAACCGACAAAGAACTTTCACGAAATAACCTGCAGCAATTTGATGCGATCATCAGCGGTGTAAGAGCTTACAATACGAATGAGTGGTTGAATAAATATTATGATAAGCTGATGAAATATGTAAGCGACGGTGGTAATTATATTGTTCAATATAATACCAACAATTTTATCAGCAATGTAAAGAATAAGATCGGGCCGTATGATTTCGCCATTGGAAGAACAAGAATAACAGATGAAAATGCGCCAGTAAATTTTTTAAAACCGGAACACCCGGTATTGAATTTTCCCAATAAGATTACACCCGAAGATTTTAAAGGATGGGTGCAGGAACGTAGCATCTATCATGCTTCCAACTGGGATAAAAAATTTGAAACTATATTTTCAATGAATGATCCTGGTGAAAAACCGGATGAGGGAAGTCTTATCATTGCTAAGTATGGCAAAGGTTATTTCACATATACGGGGCTGGTATTTTTCAGGGAATTGCCAGCAGGTGTGCCCGGAGCTTACAGACTGTTAGCTAATATTATTGCATTAAATAAGAAAAAAGCATTTTAAACTAAGAGCTTAAAAAGAGAGAAGAAGAAAAAGAGATCCGCGCAGAGCTGGTCGTTGAATTTTAAATTGAAAAAGTTGTAATGAGTGAAGCCAAAAAACCAAGTATAAGAAGAGGAGAGACGGCGTTTATTTTTGCTATTGTCATCGGCCTTATCGTTGGTATTCTTATAAAACGGGTGCGGATCGGAATACTTATTGGTCTTGTTTTAGGCTTTTGTATTGTATTCCTGGGATGGACAAGAGTGAATAAAAAATAATTATGGAAAAGGGTAACGATAAAATTCCTTTGTTCAAAAACTGGGGCGGATGGTATGCTTTTGTCATCCTGTTCCTGTTGTTACTGATCATATTTTTTTCTTTGTTTACGAAAAAATTTTCATGAACCATCTCGACTGGATAGTACTAGTTGTTACATTGCTTACCATCATCACCTACGGCTTGTTTAAAAGCCGCACATCACGTAATCTCGATGGCTATTTTCTTTCTAATCGCAGCATGCCCTGGGGATTGATACTGCTGAGCATTATGGGTACACAGGCCAGCGCTATTACTTTTTTGTCGGCGCCCGGGCAGGCCTATACAGACGGAATGAGGTTTGTACAATATTATTTCGGCCTGCCTCTCGCAATGGTCGTTATCTGTATTTTTTTCGTTCCTATTTTTCATAAACTAAAAGTGTATACAGCTTACGAATACCTGGAAGGACGGTTCGATAACAAAACCAGAACACTAACTTCATTTCTTTTTTTACTGCAAAGAGGATTGTCAACAGGAATCAGTGTATTTGCTCCGTCAATTATTCTTTCTTCCCTGCTCGGCTGGAATATTTATTATACCAATATCGTGATGGGCGGGCTGCTGATTATTTATACCATGAGCGGAGGTGCCAAAGCTGTAGCTTATACACAGCAATTGCAGCTGTTCATCATTTTTACTGGTATGTTCCTGGCCGCATATATGGTGGTGAATATGTTGCCGGCTAATGTAAGTTTTACTGATGCATTAATGATAAGCGGTAAAATGGGTAAACTGAATGTGATTACTACCGGCTTTGAAAACGGAAGTTTTAACTGGAGTGATCAGTATAACATATTGAGTGGTATTATTGGCGGCTTTTTTTTAGCGCTATCTTATTTTGGGGCCGATCAATCGCAGGTAGGTCGTTATCTTACAGCCAAGTCATTAACAGAAAGCAGGGTCGGCTTACTGATGAATGGTCTTGTAAAAGTACCTATGCAATTTCTGATCTTATTAATAGGTGCGTTGGTGTTTACTTTTTACCAGTTTAATAAAGCTCCGGTTTTCTTTAATGATGTCCAGGTAAGAAAACTGGAGCGTTCTGCTTATAAAGATTCTTTTGCGGTATTGCAGGCGCAATACAATAAAATTCTTTTGCAAAAAGAAGAAACCGTCATTGCTTATTCACAGGCAGCAGAAGTAAAAGACGAAGCTTTAAAAGAACAGCAGTTTAATACACTTCAATCACTCCAGTTTACTTCTGATAGCTTACGGGCCAAAGTAAAAAAATGGCTTAATACCAAAGAGGTTGGTGGTGATGGGAATGATACCAATTATATTTTCCTTCGCTTTGTGGTTGATCATTTGCCGGTTGGATTAGTGGGCCTGCTGATCGCTATTATTTTCCTGGCCTCATGGGGTAGCATTGCCGCTGCCATTAATTCATTGGCTTCCTGCACCATGGTAGATTTTCATAAGCGATTTGCAAAAACAAAACAAAGTGGCGAAGATGAATACCGGATATCAAAATGGTACACCTTAGGTTGGGGTATTTTCTGCATTATCGTAGCTATGTTTACCTACAATATCGGCAACAGCCTGATTGAAGCGGTGAATGTTCTGGGCTCTTTATTTTATGGGGTGATACTGGGAGTTTTCCTTGTCGCATTCTTTATAAAAAAGATCACCAGTGGACACGTAGTTTTTTGGGCCGCTTTGCTGGCAGAACTGCTGGTGCTTACTGTGTTTATATTAACACGGGTTGGAGTTTTTAAAATGGGTTTTCTGTGGCTCAATCCAATTGGC
>CAMLEX010000113.1 GCA_946479055.1 uncultured Bacteroidota bacterium
AATTGTACAAGCCTATTTTTAGACGTTGCAGAGTTTTTTCACAGTCTGACGTTGTACGTAATTAATAAGACCCTAAAGCAATGAAAGTTTTTACAATATTCACAACGACCTTTCTTATTTTGTTCAACTCTTTTGGACAGAATAAAGTTTTTTACAAAACTGCAAAAAAGCAGAACTTTCATTATGTAGAGTTAAACAACAGCTTTGCCATAGTTTATAAAATGGGTTCTTATTTGGACAAAGCAGGTACAGGTTCAGCTATTTCAAAAGTTGACACTTTAATTAAAATTTCGGAACAGGATTTTAAAGGGAATAGTTACATATTAAGTAAACAATCAGACAATATTTACCTGAAGACAAATAATTCAAAAAAGATAAATCTTGTTAGTGAACCCGATTTATCTAAAGTAGATACTGAACTAAATAATGCTTATTACTTGAAAAGCTACTTTGACTTGAGTGATAAGTTAAACAAAGAATTTCCTTTGTATCATTATACTTTTAGAAATGGCTACTATGCTTGGGACAAACTCACACAACGAAATATCAATCACAATGAATTTATTGTACTGACGGACAACGAAATCAAAATTATTTACGACAGTATTTCGAATAAGCAAAAGCAGCTTACAAATACTGCCAATTTTATAAAAGAAAATGCAAGTAAAATAGAATATTCTGTTCTAAAGGACAGTTTAAGTAAACTACCGATTGACTACTGCCCTCAGAGTTGTTACTTTTCAAAATCGGTATATCAAATTGCAAAGGCTGACCCAAATAACTTCTACAGAATATTGGAAAACTTCCCTACAAATAAGACCATAATCTATTTTGCTGTTGACGAAGATAAAGAACTAGTAAAGCGACTAAAGGAAGTGCAAGGTTATGACAAATTAAAAAAGGAATTTTTAAAGAAAAAATAAAGGCAAGAGGACTGCAAAAAAATAACTACGTACAACAGGCGGTCCTATGTATATAGGTCATTAGAGAAGGATCATATCGTTCAATCTTATTTCTTTTGAAAGCAAGAGATAAGTGAAGGGTTATTTTCAATTATCTCCCGCCTTCGCCAGATGTTTTTTTGTCCATATCAAAATTATTTTAGTTTTTGCATTTCTGCAAACTCTTTCATCATCCATTACCAGCGTCCTATGAGTAGACTTCCCCATCGGGGTGCTACAAGTCCTTGTGTTTAAATTTAATGATGTTTCTCCGTCATTTGCGGAGAAAACAACCGGCTACAGGCTTTGGCAAAGTCAAAGCTTCGCTGTTTGGGTATTTCACGATGACAACCCATGTTTAGTAGTCCGGTTGCTATTGGTTTTATTTGTTTTGTAATGAACAATGATTATCGTTGTTTATTAATTTTTTATTTCACTACGCCTTTTTCATATGGTTTTTCTGTCAGCCATACATAACGGATACGGCTTAGTAGTTTACGGGCTATTTTCACTATAATCAGTTTGGGTTCTTTCCCTCTTTTTAATTGATGACTGTAAAATAAAGACAAAGCAGGATCAGTTCGTTTGGCTGTCCAGGCACATTCCACCAGGTCACTTCTTAACTGGCGATGCCTTCTTATCGTCAGTCTGCCTTTTAATTCTTTTTCTCCACTGCTGTGTTCTGATGGCAATAGCCCGATAAAACTATTGAGATGATAAAATGACGGAAAGCGTTTCATGTCACCGATCTCTGTTATCAATAAGGCGGCTGTCAGCGGGCCAATGCCGGTTATGGTTCGTAACAAATAGTACAATTTTTTGTATGCTGCACTGCGCATCAGCTTTCGGATATCATTGCTGATGCTTAATAATTCTTTACGCAACAGCTCTGCTTCCCGTATCATATAATCCAATGTAGCCCGGTTGCTGGCATACTCAAATTTGATAGCGTATAACCATTGCAAAAAATTCCTGCTCCAGTTGCTGTTGGAAAATTTATCGGGCAATGCAACACCGGTATAATCCAGGAATCCTTTGATCCTGTTTTTGCAACGGACCAGGTCTCTCCAGATTTTTTTACGATGACGCACCAGCGAACGGTCAGCTTCCTGCTGCAGCGACGGAATATAAATACCCCGCAATTGACCACATTGCAAAGCCATCGCAATACCTCTTGCATCCCTGGGATCGGTTTTGCTTACTTCATCTTTATGAGTAGCCGGTATGTCGGCCGGATTAACGACGATACAGCCAACACCTTTGCTGCTCAACTGACGCTGGATCCAATAGCCAAACTTTCCTCCTTCATAAGCACAGACATAATCAGCTCCCGGATAGTTTGTTTGCAAAAATTTATATAATGCCTGCGGCGATGGAGGTTGATGGATATTGCGCAGGTATTGATCATTTAAAAACAAAGCGGCATTCCAGCTGCGCTTGTGAACATCCAATCCTACATAAATTGTTTGCTCTGCAAAATTTGTTTTTACTTTTGTCATGGCGTTTAGATTTTGGGATGAACAATTTTTGTTTTTGTAGCCAAAGTTACTTTGGACTACTGTCCTGCTCTAAACGCCTTTCTATATAGCATAAGGGCTTTGGCAATATGGCGGGGCGACGAATATATGCTCAACTTTTTGTTCGCTAGTCAGCTTCAGTTCCAGCCGACGGAATACTAATCAACAGTAGAATTAACAATGAACTTTTGTAACTTTATTTAGCAGCGGTTACGGGCTGACGATTTTCAAATACCGCCACACGCAAAGCCCTAACGTTGGCTGCAAGGCTATTCCGACACACTCTTCAAATCGCACAATTGAAAAAAATATACCAAGAATGGTTAGTAATGATTTTATAGCAGACAAAATTGAAGAAGTAGTTGGAAGAATGTTTGCTTATTTTAAATCAATCGAAACTGGTGTGACAGAGTACTCTATTTTATTTAATCCTCAACAAAGCAAGACTTGGTTCATTGTACTTTTTTTCGAAAGTAGTGATATTTTAAAAAATAACTTGACTAACGGTATTTGTTACCAATTACACAGCTATTTACTTAATGAACTAACTGCGATTACGGAAATTTTGGACATAGAAAGACTGGTCTCTTTCGAACAAGGCAATCGACCAATTGCAAAGTCGGGAATTGACAGCTTATTCAATAAGTTATTGACAAGACTCGAAGGACAAAAAAATGTTTCTAATAAAGAAAACATTCAGACTTGTGGTACTTGTGGACACAATTTTGATAATCATAAGTTATTATGCAATTTGGGAGACAGGGAAGAAACTCCTAAAGAAGGTTGGATAATTTGTCCTGAAGAAAATTGTAATTGCTTTCAGACTTGGAGTGCAAATTACAAGACATCCGATTAGACTAACACCATAAAAGCCCAGCAGCCAACATGGGGTCCTATGTATATAGGCATTAGAGAGGGATAATATCGTTCAATCTTATTTCTTTTGAAAGCAAGAGATAAGTGAAGGGTTGTTTTCAATTATCTCCCGCCTTCGCAAGATTTGTTTTTTGTCCATAGCAAATTTAATATTTTTTCATTTTTCATCATCCATTACCAGCGTCATATAAGTAGACTTCCGTTTGTTAACAGTGCTACAAGTCCTTGTGTTTATATGTTAATGATGTACTGACGATAACTGTCAGTAAACAACCGGCTACAGGCTTTGGCAAAGTCAAAGCTTCGCTGTTTGGGTATTTCACGATGACATCCCATGTTCAGTAGTCCGGTTGTTGTTTATTTTTTGTTTTGTAATGAATAATGATCGATACTTATTGATTTTTTCATTTTACTACTCCTTTTTCATACGGCTTTTCACTTAGCCACACATACCGGATACGGCTCAGTAGTTTGCGGGCTATCTTTATAATGATCAGTTTGGGTTCTTTCCCTTTTTTCAATTGTTCGCTATAAAATAATGACAGCGCAGGATCGGTTCGCTTTGCTGTCCAGGCACATTCGGTTAAATCACTTCTTAGCTGACGATGTCTTCTTATGGTTAATCTTCCTTTTGATTCCCGTTCATCACTGCTGTGTTCTGTTGGCAACAACCCGATAAAACTGTTGAGATGATAAAAATTGGCAAACCGGTTCATGTCACCTATTTCTGTTATCAGGGATGCTGCTGTTAAGGGTCCTATGCCGGTTATCGTCCTGAGCAGGTAGTATAGTTTCTTATATTCCTTGCTTCGCATCAGTCTGCGAATGTCATTGCTGATGCTCAACAACTCCCTGCGTAACAACTCCGCTTCGCGTATCATATAATCCATTGTCTGTAGCCCGCTTATGGATTGCCGGATTTGGTAAGGACGGTTTGGATTGACCACGTTCGGATGACATGAAGCTCCGGAAGCCAAGCTGTACGCTACTACTTCAATTATGCTGGTCGTTCCATCATGAGGCAGCAGATAACCGCGTAAGAGAAGAATTTCTGAAGGCAATTTTATCTGCATGTCCAAATAATAAATCAAATTTTTTCATCGTTATTTTTTTATGCGTGCTGGTTAATTTCCCTTAAAGAATAGCGGGAAGTATTGCAACAATATTCCCGCTATTAGTTAATCATAACAGGCATGTTTAATTCGTTGCGCCGCCATTCACTAACAAATGCTGACCATTAACGAAAGAAGAAAGGTCGCTGGCAAAAAACTCGGCTATGTTGGCTACATCTTCCACCTCAGCCAGTCTTCCCATCGGGCAGCTATCCAGTAATTGTTTTCTTAGTTCAGGATAGCTTTCAGGATCAACAAAAATTCCGGAATGGTCTACTGCAAAAGGAATAATAGAATTGACCGTTACTCCTCTGTGTCCTATTTCTTTGGAGAGAATATCGACCAGGTAGCGTGGTGTCGTTTTACTCCCGCCATAAACAGCCATGCCAGGAACAGGAAATGAAGTTGTGCTGGATGCGATGTAGATGATCCTGCCATTGTCTTCAACATTACGGGCCGCCTGTTGTAACGTAAAGTAGGAGCCTTTGGTATTGATAGAAAATACTTTGTCAAATTGTTCTTCTGTAAAATCCGTTACAGGAACTTCTACCATTTCAATACCGGCATTGGCAACTACGATATCTATTTTACCAAATGCTTTTTTTGCTTCTGCAAATAACCTCTCAATGTCTGCTACTTTACTTAGATCGGCCTGAACGGCAATTGCTTTTACTCCCATGGCAAGGATATTACTCAACACTTCATCAGCAGATGCTTTGTCTTTTGAGTAATTGATAACGATATTGGCGCCTAATGCTGCATAGCGTTCAGCTATTGCTTTTCCTAATCCTCTTGCTGAGCCTGTTACGATGGCACATTTGTTTTTTAAACTGTTCATGGTAATTAATTTTAATTGTTTATAATTTTGTTTGATTTTACTATTGATTTACTGGTCGAGTTCTTTTGATTACACGCTGCATAGCTGAATCATTCAACCAGGCAAAAAGAAATCCTGCAATAATGGGAATGAATAATTCCATAATCGGTAATGGCGCTACAGGCGGATGAACGCCGAAGAAAATGATCAATCCCAGGAACCAGGCAGGAATGCTGTTTAATTTTTTTAATTGAGATATATATGCCAGTGATCCGATAAAAAAGAATACGGCTACGGGCAATCCGAATTCTCCGATATGTTCGCTTAACCATTTACCGGTTGTCTGCATCAATATACCCATCACGATGCCCAATGCAATCTGGATAAATACCGGCAAGGATGTTTTTAATGTTTTGCCAAACAGGTAATAACTTACCCAGGCTACAAACATTACCCATGTTGGCCATTGCAAAGCAAATGATATGGCGACCGCTACTGCACCGAACAGGCCAAGGATAAGCCCGATTGAAAATGTTTTCATTTGAAAATGTTTTTATGATTTGATTATGTAATGTTTAATGCTCATCGCCCGAGGGTCATAGCTCATCGTTTTTTCTAAGCCATACCGCCATTAACGCCGATGTTTTGTGCACTGATCCATTTAGCTTCATCGCTGGCCAGGAATACTACAATGTGTGCGATATCTTCCGGTTCACCGATACGGTTAAATGCTGATAAAGATGCAAGACGATTGATGACCTCTTCCGATTTGCCTTTGGTAAATAATTCTGTATTGGTTGGACCGGGAGAAACAGAATTTACATTGATGCCTCTGCCGCCTACTTCTTTGGAAAATACACGGGTTAATTGTTCAACAGCTGCTTTGGTTGCAACATAAGTACCATAAGTCGGCAGCATGATGCGGTTTACAGAAGTCGAGAAATTGATGATGCTACCTTTATCGGCAAGGCGGGTAGCCGCTTCACGCATCGTGTTGAATGTGCCCCTTACATTGATATCAAACTGGCGGGTAAAATCTTCGTCAGTGGTGTCTTTGAGCAGTTTGGTGATCATGATGCCGGCATTGTTTACCAGCACATCTATTTTGCCGTAGTGAGCGATAGCCGCATCGAATAAGTTTTTTACATCATCAGCTTTGCTTACATCGGCTTGTAGTGCGATAGCATCACCACTGTTTTGTTTAATAGCTGAAACTACTTGCTCAGCGGATGCCTTACCACCGGCATAGTTAACAATTACTTTTGCCCCGGCATCAGCCAGTTTGCGGGCGATGGTTGCTCCGATGCCTCTTGAGGCGCCGGTCACCAGGATTACTTTTTCATTTAAGGTGTTCATATTTCTTTGTTTTAATTTGATAGAACAAAGATGATTTATGAACACCCCCTGAAACGTACAAGGATTATAGGAAGAGATACAAAATTCTAAGATTCGGGATTCCCATGCTGTTTCCGGTAGGATACAGGAGAGAGATCGGTGTGCTTTTTAAAGTAATTACTGAAATGTGTTGCTTCTGCAAAGCCTAACAGGTAAGCTATTTCTTTTATGGAAACAGAAGAGTTTTGCAATAAGGATTTGGCTTCTGCGATTGTTTTATCGGCTATCCATGCACTAATGGATTTGCCTGTTTTTGTTTTAATGACATTGCTCAGATAATTGGGGTGGAGATTCTGTAAAGCGGCATAGTCTTGTACCCGGTAAACTTTTTCTTCTTTGCCATTTACTAAATTCCGGTAGTGTTTTTCAAGTGTTTGCTTAAATGTTTTAACAATCTGGGAACTCCTGTTGCCTTCATAAATCGGATTATAATCTTGCCAGAAATATTCTTTTATTTTTAATAGTAAAACCACAAACAGGCTGGCAATGATCCTGTTCTTGTATGGAGAATGGCCAAGCTGTTCTTTATGAATCTGCCTATACAGCTGTTCAACTTCTTTGAATAACTCCGGTTGCAGGATTTTAGGTTGAACGATTTCTGTCAGCAAAAAAGAAAATTCAGCGTAAATATCATGATGTACATGTTCCGTCAGATAGGATTCATTAAACGTGATCAAATAAGCTTCTGTAATGCTGTGCCACTCAAAGATTCTATAGTTTCCCGGATTGGTGAAGTATATCGTTCCCGGCTCTATCGTAAATGCCATTTCATCGATGATATATTTTCCATAAGCATCTTTTACGAAAATAAAACTGAAATAATCAGGTCTGTAAGGAATTGACTTAAAAGGGAGTTCGGTAAATGTATCCTTTAGATTATGAATGGTAAATCCTGATTTTGGATCAACTAAATCAACAGCAAGCCCCATAGTTTTATATAAATCATATAAAGTTTTGGATATGGCTTCCTTCTTTTGCATTTGCTAAAGTAAGGAATTGATTCTTTCTGTGTTACTGCCTTTAATTCTTGAATGAGCGAAAGCGTCAGGCTGCATGCGCCATTTATTCAATAATACTGTATATATCCGTGAAGACTGTCCTATTACGAATCGTGATAGGATTAATGGTGATCAAATTGGCAGCTTGATTCTATATTGTACTAAAACCGGAAAGTAGTGCTATGCAACAATTTGCGTTTAACTGTTTGCATCAAGCACCATGACTTACCTGTATATCGTCAAATGTGTTTTTGCTTCTATAAGTCCTAAGGTTAACTCACGCAATTTTTTTATAGCCGCTTTATCATAAGCCTGCCATTCTGCTTTTTCTCTGCGATGATGGTCAAAATAGGCACCGGTAACATTTTTGGTTTCTTCAGATGTAGCAACATAGCTGACAGTATCTCTACCTTCTTCGACGGTTGTGATTGGTGTGACTCCACTTTCACGAACCATTTTTGTATCCATCATAGATGCAGGGTGAAGACAATTAACGGTAATGCCGCTATTCTTTAATTTTTCGGCGAGGTCAAAAGTAAACATTACCAGCGCCATCTTGCTTTGCGCATAAGCCCTTGAGCCATTATAAGTGTGTTCCAGCATCACATCGTTGAAATCAATAGCTTCTTGCGCACCAGAAGCAACATTTACGATTTTGGAGGGAACCGATTTCTCCAATAAAGGCAGCAGGCGGCTGGTTAGTAAGAATGGAGCAAGATAATTTACGGCAAAACGCAATTCACAGCCATCAGCACTCAATTGTCTTTTTCCATCTTTTTCGCCTCCGCCAATTCCGGCATTGTTGATCAAAATATCCAGGCGTTGTTCTTTTGATAAAATTTCATCTGCCAGATTTTCTACAGCTATTAAAGATGAAAAATCACCATTATAATAGGAGACTTTTGTTTTGAAGCGTTTCTTGCTGATTTCTTCCAGCACTTTTTTTCCCTTTTCCGGATTTCTTCCGTGCAATAAAATAGTGGCCCCGCATTTTGCAAATTCAATCGCAACAGCTTTTCCCAATCCGTCTGCTGAGCCGGTTATCAATATACTTTTGCCTGACACGGAAGTTGCTTTTTCCATACAAAATCTGAAAAATGAATTATTTATTTATACGTGTTAAATAATTGTGCCAACACTATCAACATCCATTCATTTTCTCTGACTTCTAAATCACTTCTTTCTAAGATGAGCGACTTGTAGTAAATCACTATTGAAATGCCAATAGTACGGATAGCGCTTTTAAGTATTTATCCCCCGTCCAGTAAATTTTTAAAAGATCATTGCAAACCGCATTGACAGGGATCCAATGATACACTAGTAGTCCATTGAAATTTGATTATCTAAAAAGAGGGGTCGTCTATTTTCATGACGGGGGTCGTCTTTTTTAATGATGGGGGTCGTCTTTGGGGTCGTAAATAGCGAACTTTAGTGAACAATGCTAAACATCCATAAACGATAAAAGCTAGTACCGACGGGGATTTGCATAAAAAAGCCCCCTTTTTAAAGGAGGCTTAGAGTGACCGCGTTAGGATTCAAACCTAAAACCTTCTGATCCGTAGTCAGATGCTCTATTCAATTGAGCTACGCAGCCATTTTTTTCGCTTTGTATTTCACTTCCTAAAACCTTCCCGATTTATAATCGGAATACTCTATTCAGCTGAGCTACGCTGCTATTTCCGCTTAACGGACGGCAAAAATAAAGGAATTTTAGTTTTAGGCAAAATCAATGTCCATATAATCCTGATAATTTTTATAAGTGGACGAAGTTAACCCACGCATTTCTTTAGCTTTAGCGAAAATTTTTAATATTACTATATATGAAGAAATTTATGCTGCCCGCTTTTCTATTACTGGAGATCCTGGCTAATGCCCAGATGAAAGCTGATGATGTAAAGACTTTTACTCTGAAAAACGGGATGAAATTCCTGGTCGTGGAAGATAATTCCATCCCGAATGCAAATATGTACCTGTTTTATAAAGTCGGCTCCCGGAATGAGTACCAGGGTATCACGGGCCTCTCCCACTTTTTTGAGCACATGATGTTTAATGGCGCCAAAAAGTTTGGTCCGAAGGAATTTGACCGTACTATGGAATTCAATGGCGGCGCCAACAATGCTTATACCCGTGAGGATGTAACAGTTTATACAGATTGGTTTCCCGCGTCCGCTACTGAAACAATGTTTGATCTGGAAGGCGACCGCATTTCCAGTTTGAGCATTGACCCGAAAATGGTAGAAAGTGAAAGAGGTGTTGTGCTTTCTGAAAGAAGCACAGGTCTTGAAAATTCTCCCTGGCAATTATTGACACAATCCGTACAGGCGCAGGCTTTCCTGGAACACCCCTATCATTGGCCGGTAATAGGCTATGAAGACGATATGAAAAACTGGAAACAAACTGACCTGGAACGTTACTTTAAAACATATTACGCCCCTAACAACTGCGTAGTCGTTGTTTCAGGAGCAGTGAAAACAGACAATATAAAAAAACTGGCCGAAAAATACCTGGAACCGATTCCCGCACAATCCGACCCACCGAAAGTACATATTACAGAGCCACCACAAACCGGTGAAAGAAGGATCATTTTAAAAAAAGATGTAGCGACGCCTTATCTGTATATAGTATATAAAGTACCCGAAGCAAAAAATGACGATTATTATCCATTAGTGCTACTCAGCGATATTCTGAGCAGTGGTAAATCATCCCGCCTTTATTCCTCGCTGGTAGATAACAAGCAAT
>CAMLEX010000114.1 GCA_946479055.1 uncultured Bacteroidota bacterium
CACTTTCATTGCTGCTTACGAGCAACTTTGTATCATCAGAGGAAATAGATCCACCGCCCACCTGGGTACTTTTATAAAATTGTTCAATACTGTATTGTTTTACATCGCGGGGGGCTTCTTCTTTTTTATCATTACTGGCGCAGGAAAATAACAAAATAGCCGACAAGGCAATCAATAATCGTTTCATAAATGATGGTTTTTTGATTTAAATGAAATGAGCCACGATGATGTTTATCGCTAACCGGGATGATTGTTTGCGAATTCCATATGGCTAAAAAACAATAAAAAACATATATATGAAAGATAAAGTTTATTGCCTGATAAAGAGCGAATCACTTGGAGAGAAGTAATTTTATTTGACGAATGGCTTGTTTGAATGTAATAACAGTGAATTTCTAAGGAACATTGAAAAATTATAAAACCAGGTATTGGAAAATTTATAGAAATAGCAATCTAATCGGACAAGGAAGGCCTTAAATGCAGGGTTTAACAACTTTCTACGATTATAAAATCCTTTATTTTTCATATTGTAAATCAGACCGCCACCCTTACCTTTGCGGCCAAAATAAACACTCACCTTATATATATGGCAAACGTAGGTAAAGTAAAGCAGATCATTGGAGCCGTCATCGATGTGCAGTTTGATGGCACCCTTCCTGATATCTATAATGCATTGGAACTGAAAAGAGAAAATGGCGAAACCCTGGTTTTGGAAGTGCAGCAACACTTAGGAGAGGACAGCGTTCGTACCATTGCAATGGACGGTACTGAAGGCCTTGTCCGTGGTACTGAGGTAGTGGATACAGGTATAGCGATTGCTATGCCTATAGGTGAAGCTATTAAAGGTCGCCTTTTCAATGTAACCGGTGATCCTATTGATGGTTTGCCTGCTGTTTCTAAATTAAATGCCCGCCCTATCCATAGTAAGCCCCCGGCTTTTGAAAACCTGAGCACTTCCTCTGAAGTGTTGTTTACAGGTATCAAAGTCATTGACTTGATCGAGCCTTATTCCAAAGGTGGTAAGATCGGTTTGTTTGGTGGTGCGGGTGTGGGGAAAACCGTATTGATCCAGGAATTGATCAACAATATTGCAAAAGCTTATGCCGGTGTATCCGTATTTGCTGGTGTGGGAGAAAGAACCCGTGAAGGAAATGACCTGATGCGTGAAATGATTGAAGCAGGCATCATGAAATATGGTGATGCTTTTAAACATAGTATGGAAGAAGGTGGATGGGATCTTAGTAAAGTGGATATGAAAGAACTGGCTGAATCAAAAGCCACTTTCGTTTTCGGACAGATGAATGAACCTCCTGGTGCCCGTGCACGGGTTGCCCTTTCTGGTTTGACTATTGCTGAATACTATCGTGATGGTGATGGCGAAGGAAAAGGACGTGATATCCTTTTCTTCGTTGATAATATATTCCGTTTTACACAGGCTGGTTCTGAAGTATCAGCCCTGCTGGGTCGCATGCCTTCAGCGGTAGGTTATCAACCTACACTGGCTACTGAAATGGGATTAATGCAGGAGCGTATCACTTCTACAAAAAACGGCTCTATCACTTCCGTTCAGGCGGTTTATGTACCTGCGGATGACTTGACCGATCCTGCTCCGGCCACAACTTTTGCACACTTAGATGCAACTACAGTTTTGAGTCGAAAAATTGCCGACCTTGGTATCTATCCAGCCGTCGATCCATTGGATTCTACTTCACGTATCCTTACGCCGAAAATAGTAGGTGATCTTCACTATGATTGCGCCAACCGTGTGAAATTGATTTTGCAACGCTATAAGGAATTACAGGATATCATCGCTATCCTTGGTTTGGATGAGTTGAGTGATGAAGATAAAATGATCGTAGCCCGTGCAAGAAAGGTACAGCGTTTCCTTTCTCAGCCTTTCCATGTAGCGGAAGCGTTCACTGGTCTGAAAGGGGTGTTAGTACCAATTGAGGAAACGATCCGTGGTTTTAACATGATCATGGATGGTGAAGTGGATGATCTGCCTGAAGCTGCTTTTAACCTGGTGGGTAGTATTGATGATGCTATTGAAAAAGGTAAGAAGTTGACAGCGCAGGCGCAGGGATAATTTGAATGTGGAGATGTGCTAACGTGGAAATGTGAAAATGGTTGGCACTTCCAATTTTGAAATTTAATTTCCACATTCGTCACATTTTCACATTTTTCACATTATGAATCTCGAAATATTAACACCAGAAAAAAAATTATACAGCGGCGAGGTACACGGCGTGCAAATGCCAGGTATCAGTGGTAGTTTTGAAGTGCTGGAAAAGCATGCGCCATTGGTTAGTGCTTTAAAAGCTGGTCGTGTAAAGATCTTAAAGGATAAACAAAATCATTTTGCATACTTCGATATACAGGGAGGATTTGTTGAAGTGCTTAACAATAAAGTAACTGTATTAGCCGAAGGAGCAGTGCCGGTAGAAACTGCCTGATTATTTGTTGCCTCATCCACTGAGAAAATTCTTAGAGGGGCAGTATAAATAGACTGGCGAAAAACCAGCCTTTCCGGATTGTGAAAACTGTTCATGGCCCTCTCAATTTATTGAGGGGGCTTTTGTATGTTTGATAAATGAAAGTATTCAACATTCTTTTCTGCACCTTGTTTCTGATCTCAGCGGGTCTTCAATACAACGATCCTGATCCGTATATCTGGATTCCGATTTATTTATATGGAGCAATACTTTGCTGGCTTGCTTTTCGAAATCAATTTTATCCAAAAGCATACTTGTTCGGTACAGTCATCTTTGCGGGTTATGCCTTGTATTTCTTTTTTACGGAAAACGGCGTGTTGGATTGGATACAAAAACACAACGCTGAAAATATTGCCGCCAGTATGAAGGCCTCTACTCCGTGGATTGAAGATACCCGTGAGTTTTTTGGGCTGGTGATATTGATCGTTGTACTCCTGGTAAATTTAATATATGCAAAAAGAAAAGGCCGCTTCCGATGAAACGACCTTTTCAGCTAATAGCCGTAATGAAAAATTAGTTTTTCTTTCCACCAAAGTTTTTGGAAATACCAATATGAGCTTGCTGACCAAAGTTCAGATCAAAATCATTTCTTGATTCACTGGCTCCTTTTACTTTAGTTGTTTCATAGCTGATACCACCAAAACTGAAATTCAGCGCAAAGCCATTGTGAACATTTAAAGCTACGGCAGGAAAAACATTTGCACCAAATCCATTACTTTTTCCACCGTCGAAATCAGTGCCAACATAACTCACATTAGCCTGGCCAAAGATGCTGAAAATGCTGCCAAGTGGCTTTGTATAACGTGCAAAAACACCGGCATTGTAATCTTTGCTGGTCGAAGTAGCGCCAATGCCTGAAGGATTGTATTTTGTTTGACCATAGCCAATGTTAACACCTGCCGTCCAGTTATCAGTAAACTGGTAACCTATACCCGGGTTAATGTTGAAGCTGCTGGTCTTATCATCATCAGCTTCTTTAGTTGAAGAAACTCCAACGTTTCCATACAATAAAATACTTCCTTTCTGTGCCTGTGAGGCCAATGCAAATCCTGTCATCAGCACTGCACCTAATACTAGTTTTTTCATAATAAATATATTTTGCATTGCATCGGGCAAATTGCATACCTGTTGATGTATCATTAAATAAAAATGATCAAACTGTCATCGTTATCCAAACAATAACAAATTGTCAGTGACATATAATGCAAGGAAAGAATGTAAAATGAAATCATACTATCAGTAAATGGTATTTACTGCATCAATAAAATGTTGTAAGTACTTATGAAGAGAGGTATAAAAAAAAGTGCAATTATTATGCACTTTTTAATTGTTGTAATTATGCAATAATTATTTTTTAATTCTGTTGCTGGCTTCTTTTCTTCAATTGTTCATCCGCATAAGCAAATGCTTTTTTCATCATATCCGTTTTTCGAAACTCATATTTGGTACGAATATTTTCTTCTTCCTGTGCAACAGATACAAACATAGCATCAATAGCACGGGCGGCGACAAAATCAGTAAGATTAGTTTCCAATGGCTTATTGATAAAAGGGAGCTTATTATAAATATTGACAAGATTGGACCATTCTTTATTGGCGGCATGCAGATTATCGGTTACCAAAATACTTGCGGCATCCCTGATAGACATCTTTTTAACCGAATTGAGAAAGATAGGTTTGGCGGCTGTTACAGCAGAAGACATAGCCCTGGTAAATTTCGCCGTAACCTGGTCCACCACTTTATCCATTCCAATATCTTTCAACGTTTTTTCAATTTTAGCGGCATCGCCTGGAAATGCGAAACGTACTAACGGATTGCCGGTAGGATCTGCAAATGCATTGAATCCTCTGAAGAGACCCTGGGACAAAGCATCTTTAAGACCAGCCGCCATCTCAAATTCAGAAAGCCCTATTTGTGACGCTATTTGTTTTAGTGAATCGCAGGAAGAAAGAAAAATTGATAAACTTAATGCTAAACTGAGATAAAGTCGCTTCATAGTGTGTTGTGTTTTGTACTAGATGAAATTTTAAAGTGGTGAGTTGCAAATATAAAATCCTTCCGGTTGATTTTACGAACCGGCAACAGTTAATCATCACACAATAACAACTAACTTGTAAAAAGAACTTCTGTAATAAAAAACAACATTGACCTAAGTTCCCCCTTTAGGGGACAGGGGGTTTCAGTTTAATTGAGGATCGGTCGGGAAATGGATCATCATTTCATAATCACCACCCAAATGTTTGAGAGATTCTTTCCATATTTCTTCAGCACTTGTCTGAAAAATAAGTTTACGGTTTGCTTTGACAGTAAGCCATGATTTTTCTTTGAGTTCTTCATCCAATTGTCCATTTCCCCAACCAGAGTAACCAATATAGAAACGAATTTTCTGGAAATCCATTTCTCCGTTTTTGATCATTTCTACGGCTTTTGCAAAATCGCCACCCCAGTATATGCCTTTCATCACTTCTTCGCCACCGGGAATATCTACAGGGTATTGATGAAGAAAATGGATTGTATCCATTTGTACCGGGCCGCCATAAAAAACAGGAAGTTTGAAACCTTCAACGTCCGGAACAAGTTCGTCGAGGGTGTTTTCAAATTTTCTGTTAAGCACAAATCCAAAGCTACCTTCTTCCCTGTGCTCACAAAGAAAGACGACTGTCCTCAAAAAATTGGGGTCTTTCAGAAAGGGGTCTGCAATTAATAATATGCCCGGGCCCGGCTCAATCATAGTTCAAGTTAGGACATTAATTTTTTTTAAAAAACACCTGTTTAAAATAAAAAAGTACCCCAAAAAGCAAACTTATCACACCCCTTCTTTTAAAGCCACGTTAAAAATAAGCACAACCCTCATGTAGCAGCGATATATGCTTCATTCAGCAGTACTTTTGCCGGATTGACAATGTTGATAAAAACCTTTTATCTTTCAGTTTAAACAATTTCTTTTTTCGTGAAACGAACTTTTACCATCATCACTTTACTGATAACGGTTTCATTAATAGGCATCATCTTTATCCAGATATCATGGCTGAAAAATATGATACTGCTGAAACAAGAACAGATAAAAGGAAAAGTAGAGCGGGCTGTGATGATTGTAGGAGAGGAACTGGCACAATACAAAGGAAGCTATTTAAGCAACAAAATAGGTTCTGCCAATACAATCTTCCAGGATGAGTTTACCATGGAGTTTCTGCGACCTGTCACAATCGGTAAACGATTTACAGCAACGGAACTGCATGATAAAGTACAGAAGGCATTTAATTCACTGGAACTGGATAAAGTAGAATTCGAATTTATGCTGGCAACAATAAGTTCACGTACCGGTGCCATCGGTAACATCGAATTGCGGTCCAGGAATTTTCTTACAGAATATGATGATAGTATAAACAATTTTTCAAGAGGCTACCAATTATACGCTCCAAGTGGCTCAGCCGCTGAAAACCTTGCTGTAGACGAAAGCCTGGTTGTAGTGGCGCTTGACTGGAAAGAGGCTGCGGTAAAAGAACTCAGGCTTCGCATCGTCACTTCCATCTTGTTTACTATTATTATCATTACCGCGTTTTATCTTACTGTCCGTACTATGCTTCGCCAGAAAAAACTGGGTGAGATCAAAAATGATTTTATCAATAATATGACGCATGAATTCAAGACACCTATTGCAACAATTTCTCTTGCAGTAGATGCCATGAAAAATGAGAAAGTATTACAGGACAGGAGTAAGATGAGTTATTTCAGTGCCATAATTAAAGAAGAGAATCAGCGGATGAACCGCCAGGTAGAAACCATTTTGAAAGCATCACAATTGGAAAAGCAGGAACTTGAGTTGAATATGCAACCGCTCCATGTACATGAGGTCATCAAAGATGTGGTGGATAATTTTGCTTTGCAATTACAGGAGAAAGGAGGCAAAGCGGAACTGATCCTCAATGCCGCTAATGACCTTGTTACAGCAGATGAAGTTCATTTTTCTAATATGATCAATAACCTTATTGATAATGCTGTAAAATATGCCAAAGAGAATACTCCGCTTTTATTGAAAATAATTACGCAATCAAATGGGAAGAATCTAACGGTCAGGGTAGAGGATAATGGCATTGGAATGAATAAAGAAACAGTAAAACGGGTATTTGAAAGATTCTATCGTGCCCATACGGGCAATCTTCATAATGTAAAAGGATTTGGGTTGGGGCTCAGTTATGTAAAAACAGTTGTAGAAGCTCAGGGTGGTGAGATAAAAGTTGATAGCGTACTTGGAAGAGGAAGTGTATTTATTATTGATCTACCTTTAAAAAAAGTTTAAGAACTTTTTAAAAATGCGCATTGAAAATTGATCGTTGAGAATTGGATTATTCTTTGAACTCAATAACAGAAACGCACAATATTCAATTTTCAATGTTCATTCAGGAGTCACCACCCACAACAGGCAGCCATCACCATAACTCAGGAAACGAAAATCATTTTGCAAAGCATAATCATATACTTTTCGCCAATCGTTACCAATTAACGCGGCAATCAATAACAGTAACGTGGATTGAGGCTGATGAAAATTTGTTATCAATGCTTTTGCAATCCGTGGTTGATAACCGGGGGCAATAATGATCCTTGTTTTTGTAATTAATCGGTTTCTTTTATTTTTGATCATCCAGTTGAGCAATGAGTGCAAAGCATCTTTCACCGGCATATTTTGTTCAGCCAGGTCATAAGCCTCCCATTGATTTATTTCTGCGGACCCCAGGTTTTTATCCATGGATAGTTTAACGCCAAGCCAGTACAAGCTTTCTATAGTCCGCATTGATGTTGTGCCAACAGGAATGATCGTTTTGTCAAGATGGTGAATGATTTTTTCAATAGCTTCTTTAGTTACATCAATAAACTCCGCGTGCATTTCATGAGTTTCTAATGTTTCACTTTTTACAGGCTTAAAAGTGCCTGCTCCCACATGGAGCGTTACAAAGTCTGTTTGAATATTTTTTTCTTTCAGTTTATTAAAAATAGCATCCGTAAAATGAAGACCGGCTGTAGGAGCAGCAACAGATCCATCGAAATGAGCATAGATGGTTTGGTAGCGTTCGCTATCACTGGTTTCTGCTTTTCTTTTTATATAAGGCGGCAATGGAATAGCCCCGGCATGATGTAAAAGTTCAGCAAAACTCATTTCTTTTTCAGACCAGGAAAGTTCAATAACAAAACTGTCTGTTCTTTTTTCTGTATAAACAGCCTGCAGTATTATTTCTTTGTTATAAGCATAAACGATTTTTTTTAGTATTTGTCCATGCTTCCATTTGGAAGCGCCGCCTACAAGGCATTGCCACAACACTTTTCCCGGTTGCAACATAGCAGTTGTTATGTCTCCATATTGTTCATGCGGTTCCAGGCAAAATATTTCAATAACCCCACCGGTAGGTTTTTGAAAAAGCAATCTTGCTTCTACTACTTTCGTATCATTAAAGACGAGTAATGAATTTTCAGGAATATGCGAAGCAATGTTTTTATAAATATCTTCTGTAATATTCTCTTCTTTATAAACAAGTAGTTTGGAAGCTTCCCTTTCGGTAAGTGGATAATCAGCTATTTTGTTTTCAGGAAGTGAATAGGTAAAGTCAGCGATAGCAAGGTTCTTCGGATGCATGATAGTACAGCTAACTGCTGTATTTAGTGAACAGCAAATATCCTTATATTCCTTATTAAATCGATTAAATTGTAGTTCTTTTTGCGAGAGGAATTACCAATTTAATCCACTCCAGATCTCGCTGATAGCGCAAACTTTTACATCTACCAATCCATTTCGCAATGCATAGTTGCGGATGATATCTTCAGTAATATCGGTAGGTATTTTCGCGGTTTTTTTATACCATGACACCCAAATAATAATAGCTGGTTTGTCTTAAAGAAGGATTTCAGCTTTTTCATTTGTTCTTCAAATTCCTTAATGTTTTTTACAAAGAGATGTACAAGATCGGGGGTTTCATCTTTCCTGCATAGTTGATCGGTGATATTTGTTTCGAGCCAATCAAAATAGTTATCCGGCTGATTGATCAGCAGGATCTTCATGGCAGATTTTATCCCAAGCTTTTGAAGTAATGGTGTTCCGGAATATCCTGCGGTGGCCATATTGCAAAATACGAACTGAGACTTTCTTTTTGTGTATTCACATCTGGCGTAGTCTTATTAACCGGTTGTCAACCGTAATCCACAAGAAATCCACCTTGAATAAGGACTTTTTTGTATTAGCCCAGCGGAAACTCTTTACTGCAACAGGTTTCAGCACATGGGAATGTGTGGACAAAATAAAAAGGCCAAAATTTGGATTGAGAGTGGGAAAAAGTGTTATTTTGTGTTAATAAGTACAAAATTGATTCAAGACCCTGATAATGATACATATTCTTGGCGAATACCAGGCGACTTTAGACTCAAAAGGTCGCTTTCTTCTACCGGCTGCTTTCAAAAAGCAGCTTTCTGAGGATGAAGGTACCCGCTTTGTTTTCAACAGGGGTCTCGATAATTGTGTTACGTTATTCACATTGAAAAACTGGGAAACATTTTCGGCGAAGATCAGGACTTTGAATGATTTTAATGAAGAGGAAAGACCGGTCCGGCGTTTTTTTTTAAATGGCGCTGCTTATGTGGAACCGGATAGTGCAGGCCGATTGCTGGTACCGCCGCATTTGAAAGAGCATGCAGGTTTACAAAAAGACCTGGTGATGCATTGGGCGGACGATAAATTAGAAATCTGGGATAGTAATAAGTACAAACAGCTCTTTGATTCAATCTCACCGGAAGCATTAAGCAAAATGGTGCACAAAGTATTAGGTGGAGGGAACGGATTGGCAACTTAAATTGTTAATTAGTTGATATGAAGAAAAAGACGAAAAAAAATAAAGCTTTATCAACTGATCAACAAATCATCCAGCCAACTGAAGCTTACCATATACCTGTACTTCTCCAGGAAACAATAGCTGGGTTAGCTATTCAACCGGAAGGCATCTATGTGGACTGCACGTTTGGAGGCGGTGGTCATTCCAAAGCCATACTTCAACAATTGGGACCAAAAGGAAAATTGTTCGCTTTTGACCAGGATGAGGATGCAAAAAGAAATTTACCGGATGATGAAAGGCTGGTTTTCGTGCCGCATAATTTTCGTCACCTGGAAAGATTCCTGCGTTTGCATCAGCTCAATGCCGTTGATGGTATCATCGCCGACCTGGGAGTAAGCAGCCACCAATTTGATGAAGCAGGACGTGGATTTTCGACCCGTTTTGATGCGGAATTGGATATGCGGATGGACCAGCGACAAAGTCTTACAGCGTTTGAAGTAGTTAAGAACTACAATGAAGTTCAACTGCACAAACTGTTTGAACAGTATGGCGAAGTGACCAATGCAAAAACACTTGCCAAAAAAATTGTTGATGTTCGCAACCATGTATCACTGAAAACCATTGATGCTTTTAAAAATGCTCTCCGTGAGGTGGTAAAAGGAAATCCCAATAAATATTTTGCCCAGGTTTTCCAGGCGTTGCGCATTGAAGTGAATGATGAATTAGGTGCATTAAAAGAAATGCTGCAGCAAATCCCAAAACTGCTGAAACCCGGTGGCCGGGTTGCTATCATCACTTTCCATTCTTTAGAAGACAGGCTGGTTAAAAATTTTTTTCGTCGTGGTTCATTTGATGAGCCGGAAAGGAATCCTTTTATCAACGAAGTGGAGCTGAATGAATTGAAAATAATTACCAAAAAATCTATACAGCCATCGGAAAAAGAGATGAATGAAAATCCGAGATCACGAAGTGCAAGATTGAGAGTGGCGGAAAAAATAATAATGGTATGAGGAAAGTGAATGGTGCGTAGAGAGATGTGAGTTAATAAGAGTGTC
>CAMLEX010000115.1 GCA_946479055.1 uncultured Bacteroidota bacterium
CAAAAATCCCATCAATCCCAGTTCAGACAACAACCAATTTGTTAAATCCCCTTTTTACCCCTCTCTTTTAAGAATCTTTTTAAACTACATATTCTACATTCGGTCTGTAATTAAAACCGAAATATATGAAATCACTAATTCTACGCACCTTTTGTATAACAGCAATAGCCTTACTGGTCATACAGGATGCCGATGCACAACGTGGTCGTGGTCACTACCGCCATTATGGTTATGGTCCTTACCGCGGTCAGCGGGTAGTCCATATTGCAGGCCCAAGGGTCATTGTTCCTTACCGCGGTATCAGCTTTCATTATTCCAATGGTTATTATTATCGTCCTTATGGCGGTTACTTCCGTGTAGTAGCTCCGCCTATTGGTATCCATATTAATATACTGCCCCGCGGTTACAGAAGGGTATATGTGGGCAGCGATCCTTACTATTATTATGGTGGCGCCTATTATCGTCCTTCCGCAAGACCTGATGAATATGAAGTAGTGGATGCTCCTTTAGGCGCATCGGTGCCTGAATTACCGAACGGCAGCAAAGTGGTAGTGATCAACGATCAAAAATATTATGAACTCGATGGCACGTATTATAAAGAAGAGATAAAAGATAATGATGAGATCTGGTACACCGTAGTAGGAAAAAACGGAAAACTCAATACAGACGAAGAGTACACAGATGATGGTCCTTATGTAGGAGATATGGTAGATCAACTGCCTGCTGATTGTAAAACAGTAGTGGTCAACGGCAATAAATATTTTGTTTCCCCCGATGATGTGTACTATGAAGAAATAACATCCGGAAACACTGTACGCTATAAAGTAGTTGGAAAATAAATTTTTCCCGGGCAGCAACGTTTTTTAAAGTTGGCTACTCTATATAGTAGTAAAACGCTAATCAGGGCCTTTTTTATGGAATATTTCAATTTGCCCCCCGCTTCCGTGGGGGGCTTTTTTATGGAGAGTCGCCTTCCAATCCCGATTTCATTATGGCGTCCTCATATCTTTTAATAAGGGGGGAGGAGAACACGATAGGATTTCATCCGAGCCACCCACACAGCCCACCCTTTTCGAAGATGCTACCATTCTGAATCTTCTCTCCCCGGCGGAAGACTGCAAACCACTGCTCATGCTTTCCGGAAAGACTGATAAAATAGAAGCTTTACAGTAAAGGGTACAAGCCTTATCCGTTTCGCTTACCGCCATAAACAATCAGTCTGTGCTGAATCTTTGAGAAGAAATGGCACTAAATATGTTGACCAAACAAGGGTAATTCTTTCTTTATTGCTAACATTTTTATACCAGGTTATGTCTCGTGCAGGACCTATACTAATTATAGAAGATGATCAGGACGATCAGGAAATACTACAGGAAGCTTTTACGGAACTAGAGGTTAGAAATAATCTTTTATTCTTTGATAAAACAAAACAGGCATTTGATTTTTTAAAAACTACTTCTGAAAAGCCTTTTCTCATACTCAGTGATGTAAATCTGCCGCAGCAAACCGGGGTAGAGTTTAAAAGAGAGGTTGATAGTGATCCGCAGTTGCGGAAGAAAAGCATCCCTTTTGTTTTTTTCTCTACATCCGTTGAGAAACATGCAGTGGATACAGCTTACAAAGAATTAACCATCCAGGGCTTCTTCCAAAAAAGCAATAACTACCAGGAATTAAAAAACGTTCTTAGCCTCATTGTAGAATATTGGAAAATATGCCAGCATCCCACTCCGTAAATAACTGAACCGGGATTTTTGAGATGTTTGGGATTACTGGGAAAAGGATTTCACGCAAAGTTCGAAGGAGCAACGAACGCAAAGGAAAACTCTTACGTTGTCTGAACTGGGATAAATGAGATGATTGGGATTTTTGAGAAATGGATCACTTATCCCAATCATCTCCTGAATCCCATAAATCCCAGTTCAGACAATATCTTTGCTGCTTATGTAACTTTGGTGAATTAAAAAAAATCTGAACCTTGATTTTGAATGATGGATTATAAGAAAATGGCTCATCCCATAAATCCCAATAATCCGCCCAAATCCCAGTTCAGACAATTAAAATCTGAAATGGTATAAATGAGATGATTGGGATTTTTTAGATCAACTCAACTATCCTAATCATCTCCCGAATCCCATAAATCCCAGTTCAGACAATCCCATAAATCCCATCACACAATGCTTCAAACAACATATGACCCCATCAAATACAAAACCCCAACCGGCACCCAGCTCACCTGCAAAGGCTGGATACAAGAAGCTGCATTAAGAATGCTGCTCAACAACCTCAACCCTGAAGTAGCCGAACGTCCCGATGATCTTATCGTATATGGTGGAAGAGGAAAAGCCGCAAGAAACTTTGAAGCACTTGACAATATCATCGCTGCACTTAAAATATTAGAGAATGATGAATCACTCCTTATTCAATCCGGCAAACCAGTAGGCATACTCAAAACACATAAAGACGCACCAAGAGTACTCATCAGCAATTCCCAACTCGTACCCAACTGGGCCAACTGGAAACATTTTGATGAACTGGAACAAAAAGGCCTGATGATGTACGGACAGATGACTGCCGGTTCCTGGATCTATATCGGCAGTCAGGGTATCGTACAAGGCACCTACGAAACCTACGCCGCGATAGCCAACAAACACTTTTCGGAAAACGAGCAACGAGCAACACTTAACGAGAAACAAGAAACGGATAACGAGCAACGGGCAACGCATAACGAGCAACGAACAACCAACAACGAGAAACGAGAAACGGGCTCTCTCAAAGGAACATTAAACGTAACAGCCGGACTCGGCGGCATGGGCGGTGCACAACCACTCGCCATCACCATGAATGAAGGTGTAGCATTAATTGCCGAAGTAGAACTATGGCGCATTCAAAAAAGAATTGAAACAAAATATTGCGATATATGGTTTGAAAACATTGATGAAGCTATTGACCGTGCACTCGAAGCCAAACAAAACGGCGAAGCCTTATCTATTGCCGTGCTCACCAATGCGGTTTGCTTGCTGCAAAGATTAGTAGAAAGAAATATTGTTCCCGATACACTCACCGATCAAACCTCGGCACATGATCCGCTGATAGGTTATGTACCGCATACTATTAACAATACACAAGCTGCCATCATGCGGCAGGAAGCACAGGAGAAATATCTGGAGCTGGCTTACGAAAGCATGTACCTGCATGTACAACTCATGCTCGAACTCCAAAGCATGGGCGCCATCACCTTCGACTATGGCAACAATATCCGTGCAAGAGCACAAGAATACGAAGAAAAGAGTCGGGAGTCGGAAGTCGGAAGTCGGGAAGGAAAGAACGTCAAACCTCAAACCTCAAACTTCAAACATGGCCATTGTTTCGACTTTCCGGGTTTTGTACCAGCTTACATAAGGCCATTGTTTTGCGAAGGCAAGGGCCCGTTCCGTTGGGCGGCGCTGAGTGGTGATCCCAATGATATAGCCGTTACCGATGAAGTGATCATGAAATTGTTTCCCGAAAACAAAGGCATGATCCGCTGGATGAAGATGGCCAAAGAAAAAATCGCTTTCCAGGGATTGCCCGCCCGGATCTGCTGGCTGGGGCAGGGGGAAAGAGAAAAAGCCGGCCTTGCATTTAATGAGTTGGTGCGAACCGGAAAAGTAAAAGCTCCCATTGTTATCGGCCGCGACCATTTGGATACCGGTTCTGTAGCCAGCCCCAACCGCGAAACCGAAGCCATGCTTGATGGCAGCGATGCCGTTGCCGACTGGCCCATTCTCAATGCGCTGGTGAATACCGCAGGCGGTGCCAGTTGGGTAAGCCTGCACCATGGCGGTGGAGTAGGGATGGGGTATAGCATACATGCCGGTATGGTGATAGTAGCCGATGGTACCGATGATGCCGAACAACGTTTAAAAAGAGTATTGCGCAATGATCCGGGTATGGGAGTGATACGGCATGCTGACGCTGGATATGATGTTGCCAAAGAAAAAGCTATTGCGCATGATTTGGATTTGGTTGATAAGTTGAGGAAAGCGTAGGTTATTTTTTTGTACCCAGCCGCATTGCTACTAGCATCGTGTGTTGCGTCGCACTCTTCAGGGTTCTGTTCGCTACTCAGCAACAGGGGAAAGCTTTACAAGCTTTGGCATTTCATTAACTATCGGGACTATTCAGCCATTATCTTTGCTTCAATCAAACTAACATGAATTCGATTGAAGCTGCATTGTGGGAAAAAATTAAACTGTTCCAGTTTAATGAACCCGGTATTGATTTTAGTTTCGAAGAAAGACTGGCAAGAGAAAATGGATGGACAAAAGAATATACCCGCTGTGTGATCGACGAGTATAAGAGATTTATTTTTTTATGCTGTACCAGTGAAACAGGTATAACTCCTTCTGACCCGGTAGATCAGGCATGGCACCTGCATCTCACCTTTACGAGATCATATTGGATTGACCTTTGTAAAAACACATTGGCAAAAGAGGTACATCATAATCCTACCAAAGGCGGACAAAAAGAAGCGGAGAAGTTTAATGACTACTATACGTCTTATTTGAATTGTATAAACAAAAATTTAATACCGATCCGCCGGCAGATATCTGGCACAACAATAAAAAAAGATTTTCGGATATCAATTTTCAACGGGTGAATCTGCAGCAATATTGGTTGGTGAAAAAGCCAGCTTATCTTTTTAAAAGAATATTGTTGCTGGTAGGTATGTGTTTATTTGCTTTACTTTCAATACAGGCCACTAATGCTCATTTGTATTTGGAAGTATTGTTGCCATTGGTTTGCTTTACATCATTATCAAAGACATCAGGAAAAAGAAAAATAATGGCTGTTCCGCAGGGGGGGGCTGGCTGCGGTGGCGGATGTGCGGCTGGTATGCATGGTGACAGCGGTTGCGGGGGCGGAAGCGGATGCTCGGGTGGAAGTGATCGTAGTGGATGTGGTGGTGGGGGAGATTGAATTGGTTGTTATACATTATATCAGCATTCGCAAATGTAAATGATGGAACAACCTAAGTACAGGATCGTGACACACGAACCGGCTAGAACAACAAGGGAATTGCAGCCGGGTTATTGTTTATCCTGTTGGTATTTTGCAAATGCTATGTTACAGGCAGACTTTTTAATACTTTCATTAGGTGAAATATTTGTCAATAATCTCTTCCAGCATTTCTTTGGTCAATGGTTTTGTTTTAAAGTCAGAAACGCCATTTAATAACTTTGCTTTCATCTTATCATCGGGATTGTCAGAAGTTGTAAGCATTACCACAATTGCCTGGCTTTTAAATTGTTTATCCAGCTTATGATATTCCTCAAGAAACTCCCATCCGTTCATGCCGGGCATATTAATATCCAGAAAAATAAGGTTGGGCTGGGTGTCACTATTATCCTTTTTTGATTTTAAATATTCAAGTGCGGCCATTGCTGTTTGCTTTGCTACAACAATATCGGCGGCATCACTTTTTTTTATCATTCTTTCATGGTAAAAATTGTCATCAGGGTTGTCGTCAACCAGCATTATGCATTTTATTTTATTTTTCATAAAGATAAATAAGGTATAGTAAAATTAAATGTGGTTCCTTTTCCTAATGTTGATTCGATCCAGATTTCCCCCTGATGAAGTGCGACAATTTTTTTGCAATTGGCAAGCCCAATTCCGTTTCCCTGGTATTCATTACTGACGTGCAGGCGTTGAAAAATATCAAATATTCTCTCAAAATGAGTAGGTTCGATTCCAATTCCATTATCACTTACCGAGAATTGCCATTTTTCATTTAGTTTCTTAGAGCTTATTTGAATTTGAGGCCGGGTATCTTTTTTTTGAAATTTGATTGCATTCGTAATAAGATTTTGGAACAGTTGGCCAATTTCTATTTCATATATGTTCAACTCAGGCATTTCCCCCACATCAATGGTTGTATTTGAATCTTTTATCAACATTTGAATATCTGCAATCATATTAGTAATTAATTTCTTGCAATCAACATGAGCCAGCTTTTTATTACGCCCCAAACGTGAAAAGTCTAAAAGTGCATGCACCAGTATACTCATTCTTTTTGTGGCGTTATTTATAGAATGAATATAGTTGCGTGCATCATCATCTAATCGTTCCAAATAATCTTCTTCGAAGACCTTCATATAATTGGAAATTGTACGTAGCGGTTCCTGAAGATCATGTGATGCTATATAAGTGAGTTGCTCAAGTTCTTTGTTAGCAATGGTTAACTCTGCAGCCCGTTTTTCTTTTTCTTCGTTTTGAAAGACAAGTTCATTGTTGGCAATGATTAACTCTGTAGCCCGTTTTTCTTTCTCCTTGTTTTGAAAGACAAGTTCTTTGATTGCAACGATTAATTCTGCAGCCCGTTTTTCTTTCTCCTCGTTTTGAAAGGCAAGTTCATTATTAGCGTGAATAAGCTCCGCTTCGGATTTTTTGTGGGAAGTAATATCACGGGCAATTTTAGAAATACCTATAATTTTTCCTGCCCGATCTTTCAGTGGGGATACAGTAAGGGAAACATAAAATTGTTCGCCGCTTTTTTTAATTCGTACTGTTTCGTAATGATCAATAATTTCGTTTTCGCTAATTCTCTCAAGAATCTCTTTTTCCGTGCTAATATGTTCCGGTGGAATTATCAAAGAAATATGTTTACCTACAGCTTGTTTTGCAGTATATCCAAACATTTTTTCACTACCCTTGTTCCAACTTTTTATAATCCCATCCAGGGATTTGCTGATAATTGCATCATCAGAGGATTCCACAATGGCGGCCAGGTGCGCAATATACTCATCATCTTTTTTGTCTTCTGTAATATCCGCAATAGTGGAAATGATTAACGGTGCCGCCCGTTTTTCTTTCTCTTCATTTTGAAAGACAAGTTCCTTATTAGCAATGATCAGATCATTTTCTTTTTTTATTTTATCCATAATTCTGTTTTGAAAGAATGATTTTGTTTAAATCGGGGACGTTGTTATCCTACATCTGAGGGGGACGGGAAATAAAGAAAACGATTTGTAATTGTCTTGTAATTATTGCGGATATTGAACCTTAAGGTAGTCGATTGATTTAAGATAGCAAAATCTACTTCGCCGCCGAGTTATCTATGGCCTGCTTCCCCGCCGAGTGGTTCACTTTTTTCTCAGGCGATGTCTCGGCCAGCAGAATTTAAGAATAAAGAAAAACGGCCGGACTTCCCGTGCTATGGAAATAGCATAGTGCCAAATCCTATCTGATCATTCAATATTTCACAGGTAAATACGTTTTAATAAAATCTATTTTGCTCTTTTTTAAATTATCTACCTGCATGAATAAATTTGGTCTCACCGCCTGGCAAAAGGTTCTTGTTGTATTTATATGTTTTGCATTTGCTGTTTATGGATTTATGATAAAGCTCCCATCGGGGTTTAGGCACATTGATAAGGAATTGCATGCCTTGTTCTACTTTTTGGCGGCTGCTCTTTTAAATATCTTATTTGCAAGCACAAAAATTGTAAGGCATGCGATAATATTCATTACGCTTTATTTGTTTGGGGCGGCAATAGAGTATATGCAAGAGTACTCCAACAGGTTTTTCCGCAGGCGCATACATGGCCGCTTCGATCCCGAGGATATCCAGTGGAATCTAAAAGGCTTAATAGCTTTCTCTATGCTCTGGCTTTTATTTACTCTTGTTATATTGGTTTACAAGAAAGCCACATTGAAACAGGATGAATATAAATCAAAAGCGTCATGACAAGGACAAGGCGAAGTAAGTAATGACTTAAAGAAAACAAAAATCATAACCAATACAGATTGCGTCGGGATGCCAACCGCAATCTTTACACTTCAACTATCGAAAGGCATCCCTTACAATGACGAGATGTCTCCGCCCTTGCAGGTGTTCAGTGAAAAGAACCCGGCGTGGCCGGTGTTTTCTTCCACCGGCCACATGAACCTGCTTCCACGCCGAGTGGTCCACGTTTTTATCAGGCGATGTCTTGGCCAGCAGAATTTAAGAATAAAGGAAATCTAACGGCCGGACTCGCCGAGCTATGGAAATATCTAATTGACCCGACGAAGCCCACACTATCCGTAATGTTCAATATATAAAAGAATGTTCAATCGCTCCCCTTTGTGACGGGACAAGTTGTCCTGACATCTGCGGCTCAAGACCAGCTCTGCCAGATTGATGTTTTTATAATGGAGACAACAAACTAACGGCAAAAGGGGATGTTTCTCTATATAATTTTCAAGCAACCAAGACTTACTTATTATTTGACGTGATGCACAGGATTTGTTACTTTTATTTCGACAGCTGTGAATAATTTTTTCACAGGCTGGAGTTAGCCGTCACTGTACTATGGATACTCCGGCATTAAGAAATCAGTCTTAAGTGAAAGTAAAAAATCTTAAACCAAGCGACAAGATTGCCGAATATGTGGAAAGAATCCTGGTAATAGATAATTATCAAATTACTACTCCGTTTTCTCTGCCATTATTTGCCAATGGCTCACCAACTTTGGTTTTCAAATCGACAAAAGGGACAATCGGGAATAGTGCTACTACTCATCTTACACTTTTCGGACAAACCATTCTTCCGGAAGCATTGACTTTTACTGAAGACTTTACTTTAATCGCCTACTTTTTTAAGCCTTATTCATTACTTTCCATTTTTGGGGTAACAGCCCGGGAATTGACTGACAGGCCCGTTGATCTGAATTTGTTAGCACCCAAAAAAACAGGCGGACTCCAGGAACAATTACTGAATGCTCACACAACAGAAGATATGATTTGTTTACTGGATAATTATATTTCCAATTTAATATCCAATGCTAAAAATAACTGTCCCATCATTAAATATGCCAGCACCAAAATTGCACAGCATCCTTCAAAAGAAGTTTTGATTTGGGTTCAAAAGGAATTGCATATTACCGAAAGAACATTTCAAAGGATGTTTGAAAAAAATATTGGTATTGCCCCAAATCTTTATAGACGTATTTGTCAGTTTAATTCAGCATTTCAACAATTAAACAATAGAAATCATTACAAATTATCAGATATAGCTTTTGAAAATGGCTATGCAGACCAAAGCCATTACATTCGTGCATTCAAAGAATTTACTAATCTTACACCTAAAGATTACCTCAATTTTGGTTCACGGCCATAAAGCAAATAATGTCGGGTTTGTTCTATTTTGACTTCGCTACACTGGATATTTTTGCCATACATTATTCATTTAAAAAATACAAAATGGTAAAGCAAATGTATCCTTGCTTATGGTTTGATGGACAAGCCAAAGCAGCAGCAACGTATTACTGCTCTATTTTTAAAAACTCAAAGATTACTGCAGAAAACCCAATTGTCGTAAACTTTGAGTTGAATGGAAATAAGTTCATGGGTTTAAACGGTGGACCCAAATACAAATTTACCCCTGCCACCTCTTTCGTAATAGAATGCGAAACACAAGATGACATCGATTATTATTGGGAAAAGTTGGGCGAAGGTGGCAGGTATGACCAATGTGGCTGGCTCGATGACAAATTTGGTGTTTCATGGCAGGTTGTCCCCGCTGTTTTGCATCAACTAATGGCTGACCCCATCAAAGCACCCCGGGTAATTGAAGCTTTTATGAAGATGTCAAAATTTGACATTAAAACGTTATTAGACGCATAAAAAATGGATGAATTGACTGCTAACAAGGGTCTGGAATATTGGGTCAAAGTGGTGAATTCACTCACTTCCCCCGCTGGGTGTTCCTCTTTCTTTCCAGGCGATGTCCCGGCTAGCAGAATTTTTCGTTCTTCCGGGGTCTCATCTAATTACCGCAAATAAACAGCTGTCCCGTCCGGGTGGCCAATGCCAACCCCGGCGAATAAGAAATCTTCTTACATTTATTTCATGGCTATAAGATGGGAACATGATGATAGCCGCACCATGTATTACTGCACTTTGACGTCGTGAGATGAAGAAGAGAATGAAAAAAGAACACTAAGAATGTAGCGGTTGAATTTTTATACTGAGCCCGGGTACTGTAAGTGAAATAAAACGCTGGCCGCCGCCAATAAAAGCATAGTGTCGGGGTTCACACGTCGTGAATGCAATGTGATCCTTTCGAGTGTTACTTGCCTTTGAGCCCATCACGAAAGGCAATCGCCTCGAGCTCCACCCGGACAGCATCCATGACGGGAACTACAGGGCGTGCCTCAAATACAAAAGCAGGGAGCATCGAGCAGAACTTGTGAACCGCTAATGGATCTTCGCAGTCCAACAGCATATAACCACCCCAGTCACCCACTCGTATAACGAACATCTCGATCTTGAAATTATCGGGCGCCTTCCATTGAGTGAAAACCTCCAGTATCCGCTTCTGGGCATTCTCGTACTCC
>CAMLEX010000116.1 GCA_946479055.1 uncultured Bacteroidota bacterium
TTTCCGGTACCACTAAAACCCAATTCAACATTCTTTGGAATAATATTTAATTCATTATTGTCGCCATAGAACCTTATCACATTTCCATAAACAGGAAAAAGACTTCTTTCCGCCATATAAGATTCATCGTAATCATTCCATGACCATCCGGAGCCATAAGCATCATCCTTCCATTGATTATTAGTTGCCAGGACAAATGAAACAGAAGTATCTTTTTTTAAAAATTCAATTACAGGTTGCTTTGCAAAATCCGGATGCAGTAAAGTTGGATCACCCGTTGCCTGCAGCCAGATATCTTTATTATTATTTTTTCCTAAGGTAACATATCTCAACCCTACCAAGCTATCTCCCAAATATTTCATCGCAACATAACAGGTCGGTATCTTTATATTACTCGCCGGGACAAAATATTTATCACCCTGGTAATCGTACCAGTACTTGTTGGTAGCCGGTTCATAAATGCTGATACCAACATGTGCCGTTTGTAATGGAGTAGCATCCAGCACCTCTTTATTGGCTGATTTTGCTATTTGTTTTTGGACAGAGCAGGACGTGAATAAAAGATACGAAGTAAGAGCTATGAAATACGAAATACAGGAACCTGTATACCTGAATTGAACATTGATCATGGAGTATTGATTATTGAACATTTATTATTCGTCCTTCCCTGGCACTTTGTTTAGCTGCTTCAACAATGTGGATGATCTTTACACCATCCGTTCCCGGAACGGGATTTGGCGTCATTTTATTAATAGCCTTGCACACATCATCAAAGTAAAACATGTAATTGCCAGGTATAGAAGTTCTTTTTTCTTTTACTTCTTTGCCATCTTCGATAATATTTAACAGGCCGTCAGGTCCTTCGGGTGCCGGACACCAGGCTTCAAGCGATGGAGATACTCCTTTCAAAAGATTCGTTTCCTGCAGATCGGAACGTTTCTGCAAAAAAGTTCCTTTCGAACCATTCAGGATATATTCATGTACCGGTTCTTTCACAAAACAGGATCCTTTAAGCCGAACCCTGAAAGAGGGATAATATAAAATGATCTCAAAATAATCATCTACCGGGCTTCCATCCCGCATAGCCATCATGTCGGCAAACAATGCTTTTGGCTGGCCAAATAATTGCAATGACTGATCTATCAAATGAGCGCCAAGATCATAAGTAATTCCTGCACCGGGAAGATCCGTTTCTTTGTGTGCTTTATAACTTATCTCCGGCCGGTAACGATCATAGCGGATCTCCACTTCTTTTATTTCTCCCAATAATTTCTTTTCCAACACCTCCTTTACCATTTTATAATCCCCATCATAGCGACGATTTTGAAAAACAAAAAGCATCACATTATTCTTATCTGCAAGCTGTACCAATTCTTCGGCATCCTTCGAAGTAACAGTAAAGGGCTTTTCAACTATTACATGCTTTCCAGCCGCTATTACTTTTTTTGCATAGTCATAATGCGTTTGCACCGGCGTATTCACAATGATCAGTTGCAGTGATTCATCAGCTATCAGTTCATCTACTGAACGATACAATTTTGCATCGGGATATCTTTCCCTTGATTCGTTTTTACTTCTTTCTACAATAGCTGTCAATTCAAATCCCGGATGGTTTTGAATAAAAGGTGCATGGAATAATTTTCCACTCATGCCGTAAGAACAAATGCCGGTCCTGATAATAGGGTTGTTCATGTTTCTTGACTTTTTTCTTTGATTTCGTTTAAATAAGACTCAAATTTTTCCAGTCTCAATGTATTGATTTTTGGAAAACCTATTGTTTTCAAAATATCAAAATGTTTATCATTGGTTATTATAAAATCTACATCTGCTGCAAAGGCACAGTCTGAAAATTTATTATCAGCAGCATCATTAATTATTAGTTGAAGTCGAAAGTAAGTAGCAATTAAATGTACGGAAGATAATTTTATAAGCGTTCTGACAACATCCCTTGCTACGTCAAGCGACCAGTGTTCTTCAATCTTTTCTTCATACTCGTGTAATATTTCTGTTGTCAGGTAAACATCTACTTTCTTTTCGATAACAGCTTTATAAAGCCAGTGACAAGATGACCGGCTGGATATGGATTCCAGTAAAGCATTTGTATCAATAACCACTTTCATTCTATTGGTCATCATTGTTGAGAATGGAATTCATGTTTTCGGCTGTGTAACCTTTTTGTTGCCATACATTGTCGGCCAGAACAATAGATTTTTCCGCATAAAACCTGGCCAGTACATCTTTCAGTTCCAAAAAATCTTTTTCAGAAAGATTAGTGGAATAAAGCTTTAATAGCTCCAGTTGAACATTTGATAAAGTGAACGATCCGGCATTCTTTTTCTTTTAAAGTAATAATTCTTAAGAAGAGTCAGCTACACAACAACATTAGCATCCAATCAGGTCCTTATAATCATTTAAAATCCTTCAAATCGTGGTTCTACCCTCTCTCCTGTGCTCTTAACCACCTCTCAGGTATTTCATTACTGCTCGCCAGTAAGTAATCTTTATAACTGCAGGCTATATACTGGTTATCGGGCAGCTGCATCCACCATCGGCCGGTTTTTTTACTTTGTAAAAAAGTAGTTTCTACTTCCGCAAAAGCCATATGGTATTCGTTAAACGAATCTTTTTCTGTCAACTGCGCTTCCCGTTTGGCACGGCTTCTTCCATCCAGTACATACCAAAGCATCTGGCTGATCTGTTTAGCCGTCAGTTCATCTTTGTCATGTTGCGGATTATAACCATAAATACCAATGCTGTTCACTGAATGACTCATACCGGCATAGCGAAGCAAGACACAAGCCTCTTCGCCAGTAAGCCCATTGGGAGAAATAGTATTGGCCGGTGCATACGCAGGTGCAATAGCTGATACATCAAATGAAAAAAGATTGCTGTTGCGGATGACAGGCTCCATTTCTTCAATACTTTCTTTTACATGTCCCACCCGGAAACAATCAAAACGAAGTTTATCCATTGTTTCCAGCATCCTCGGATGCACATAATAACTCTGGAAACCGATATGATTATAATGACGCAGATAATTCGGTTCGCCGGTAAGAATTTCCATCAGGAAATTTTCATGACGGAAAGGAGAATCAATATTCAGGTCTATCAATGCATCTACACAGGATGCTTCAATCAGTTTTTTATTGTCGGCATAGGCATGATATTGTGCCAATGTCAGATCATGGGAGCCGCCAAGGATAACAACTGTTTTGCCATCATTGATCAATTCTTTCACTACTGTTTTCAGCGCAGCATATGAATCAGAAAAAGAAGAACCGGCCTTTACATTGCCAATGTCGGCAACTTTTATATCTGTATGCCAGTAATAGAGCTGGTAAAAATGACGGCGAATAATATCGGGAGCTTTGCTTTCACTACCAATCATACCACTGCCCCGTTGCTCACCGCAACCTACCAGTACAATCTGTACTTCATCAAGATCAGGAAACTCTTCTTCATATACTGGAATGATCCTGGCTAATTGCCCATCCTTATACCCTTCATCATTTGAAATTTCATGCAGGTTAATGGGAGAAAGAAAATCGGAAATATTAAGATAGTCTGACATGATTGCAAGATAGGAAGAACCACGATTATTTGGATTGAATTGGATTGTCAGGAAGTCCCTTTTAGTTGCACTTCCTTTATGTTAATACTAATATTAATCCTCATAAAACGAGGTTCTTCCTATTTTTGCGGCAATTAAGGATTGATGTTGGCAATGGAGGTCATCGCCATTTTCCCTTAATCCGTTATAATCAAGAAAATCGTGGTTCTATATGGAGCAATTGTTACAGCAGATAGAAGAGTACAAGAATGAGATAGTGGCTTTTACCGTTACCGATGAGAAGCAGGTAGAAGAATTCCGCATCAAATGGCTTGGTACAAAGGGTATTGTAAAAGCCATCATGGGAGAAATGAAAAATGTGCCGGTTGATAAGAAAAAAGAATTCGGGCAGATATTGAATGACTTCAAACTTTTTACAGAAGAAAAGTATGCACAATTAAGAGAGTCAACTGGTAACCAGCAACCGGTAACAGGCAACCAAATAGACCTCTCTCTTCCCGGCGATCCAACACCTATCGGTAGCCGCCATCCGGTTACGTTGATGAAGAATCACATTGTATCTATTTTTCAGCGGTTGGGATTTGCCGTAGCAGAAGGACCGGAGATAGAGGATGACTGGCATAATTTCGGCGCATTGAACCTGCCGCCGCATCATCCTGCCCGCGACATGCAGGACACTTTTTATATTCAGCAAAATCCGGATTGGGTATTGCGTACGCATACCAGCAGTGTGCAGATCCGTGAAATGGAAAAAGGAAAACTACCGATCCGCATGCTGATGCCGGGCCGTGTTTATCGCAATGAAACGGTCAGTGCAAGAAGCCATTGCTTTTTTCACCAGGTGGAAGGTTTATATATAGATGAAAATGTTTCTTTCGCCGACCTGAAACAAACTCTTTATTTTTTTGTAAAAGAGATGTATGGTAAAGATGTAAAGGTTCGTTTCCGCCCTTCCTATTTTCCTTTTACTGAACCCAGCGCCGAAATGGATGTAAGTTGTTTTATTTGCGATGGCAGCGGATGTAATATTTGTAAAAAAACAGGGTGGGTGGAAATTTTGGGTTGCGGCATGGTACATCCCAATGTATTATCTAACTGCGGTATCGATCCTAATAAGTATACAGGCTTTGCGTTTGGTATGGGCATCGAACGACCAGCAATTTTGAAATACGGTATCAATGATATCCGTTTATTCAGCGAAAATGATGTGCGGTTTTTGAAGCAGTTTACGAGCTCGATATAATCCTGAGCCTGACGAAGGATATTTTGCCAGCTTTTGTTCCCTGGGCAACATTTGTTGCGACGCTCCGTTCATCGTTCTGTTCGCTATTGGGCAATTAAAAACTATAATTTATTTTAAACTAATAGAGTCTTTCATTTTCATGAAAGACTCTATTATTATGAACCTCGTTGTAACTGTATTTCTAGATTCGGGTTTCCTGCATTCGCTTATAACAAAAAAACGCCGCTACCAAAAATGCAATAACCGCTATATAAAACCAAGGCGTAAAATCAACGGCGATGTAAATACTATCGCCTAGCTTATCAAATCCTGAGGCATCATCTCCTCTTGGTCTGTTCCGTAAGTCTGGCATTTCCGCTTTTACTTTGCTTTTTACATCAATCATAGTGGCTATTAAAGCTACTGCGGCCAGAATGCCGGTTATAATACCGCCGGTTCCACCAGTCTTTGCATTTAGCAAAGCAAACACCAAACCAATAACACCCAATACCAATGCAGCAAGAGCTAACATGTTTGGTTCTTTCTTTTCTCCTTTCGTTGTGGCTTTTGTATCGTTGTCTTTCATGTTTTCAAACCCACCTACCAACGTGTTATCTGATCCGGGGCTTTTAATTTGAAATCCTGTAGCCAGTTGTACACCACTTACTTTTTGTAAGACCATAGTATTACACTTGATGTCAAGGAATGGCATGAAAAATAAAAGTACGCCAATACCAAAAGCGACGGATGATGGGATCTTTGTTCCAAATATTCCGGGCTGCGGAGTCGGTGCAGATGCGGGAATATAGCTTTCGGTGGATTGTAACTCGGTCATAAAAATAATTTTTGCATCAAGATAAGCGAAAAATATATGCTCGTCTTAAAATAAAACAAATAATAACTTTATCCTCTTAATCAATTTAATCTAGGGATCATGGTTCAGACAATTTGCATTTGTGGTGCCGGAACTATGGGCAGTGGCATAGCACAGGTTTCAGCACAGGCTGGTTTTTCTACTATTTTATATGAACTGAACCCGGCTGTATTGGAAAAGGCTAAAACAAATATTGACAAAACCTTGGATTCGCTGGCTGAAAAAGGAAAAATTACTTTAGCGGATAAAGAAAAAATACGAACACTTATTCAATACACGAGTGATCTGAAAATTTGTAAGGCCGATGTTTTTATTGAGGCCATTGTAGAGAAACCTGAAATAAAAATTTCGCTGTTTAATCAATTAGCCGGACTGAATAATAGCCAATGCATTTTTGCCAGCAATACTTCTTCTTTATCTGTAAATTCTATTGCAGCAGCAATAAAAAATCCTGAACGTGTTATCGGTATGCATTTTTTCAATCCTGCTCCAGTTATGAAACTGGTGGAAGTGGTCAAAACGAGTTATACCAACGAAGAAACTACACGAATTATCGTTGACCTTGCTAAACAAATGGGAAAAACACCGGTCGTTTGTAAGGACTCTCCGGGCTTTATTGTAAACCGGGTGGCAAGACCTTATTATATTGAAGCTTTGCGGTTGGCAGAAGAAGGCATAACAGATTTTTCTGCAATTGATAATTTGCTGGAAGCGACGGGATTTAAAATGGGACCATTCAAACTGATGGATCTGATCGGAAATGATATTAACTATGCTGTCAGTTGTTCGGTATATGAGCAAATGAATAATCCCGAAAGATTACGACCTTCTTATATACAAAAAGAAAAAGTGGAAAAAGGGGAGCTAGGAAAAAAAACAGGAAAGGGCTATTACGAATACAGTTGAACTGGCAGGTTGAATGATTGATATAGTATCTTCGTGCCTGTTAATTTTTAAATTTGTCAACTAAAATCCTCATCACAGGCGGCACCGGTTTTCTCGGTTCTTATATCACCAAAGAACTGGTCGAAAAAAACTATGCTGTCCGCGCCATTCATCGAAACCATAAACGTCCTTCTTATATTCCAAAAGAAATTTTGGATAAAGTAGAATGGGTGAAAGGTGATATCCTGGATGTGATTTCCCTGGAGGAGGCAATGGATGATATTGATACCGTTATCCATGCTGCCGCTATGGTTTCATTTGTTAAAAAAGACAGGAAGCAAATGTACCAGGTCAATGTAGAAGGGACGGCCAATGTGGTAAACATGGCATTGGAAAAAAATATCAGGCGGTTTGTTCATATCAGCTCCGTTGCATCATTGGGACGTACTGCAAATGGCGGCTCAGTAAACGAAGAAAAAAAATGGGAAGAAAGCAAGGTCAATACTCACTATGCTAAAAGTAAATACAAAGGTGAGCTGGAAGTTTGGCGTGGCATCAGTGAAGGCCTTAGCGGCATTATATTAAATCCGAGTACAATTTTGGGGTATGGCGATTGGAATACCAGCAGTTGCGGAATTTTTAAAAAAATTCATGACGGATTCAACTGGTATACTCCCGGCATTAATGGGTTTGTAGATGTAGAAGATACGGCCCGTGCTACAATTGCATTAATGGAAAGTAATATCACCGAGCAGCGGTATATTATTAACGGCGATAACTGGCTTTTAAAAAAACTACAGGACACCATTGCCATTAGTATGGATAAAAAAAAGCCATCCCACCAAACAACGCCTCTGCTGCTTAATATTGCCTGGCGAATGGAAAAACTCAAATCATTTTTTACCGGCAAAAGACCCTTCCTTACCAGGGATACCGCAATAGTAGCACAAAGCAAAACCTATTTTGAAAATAATAAATTATTAACCGCTCTACCCGGTTTTTCTTTTACACCCCTGGAACAATCGATCGGGGAAGCTGCTAAAAAATACCTGAATGGAGTGAATCATTCTTCACACTAATATCAGCACGGCAACGTTTAAGCAGTTTATCAACTGTTAAATTTCCGGGTTAAAAGTAGTTTCCACAGAGTAAGTACTATGCCATCAACGAACTGCAAACTGTATCTTTAATTCATTAATTCAGCTTCTATGCAAAAACTTCGTGGCAGTTTTATTTTCCTGCTAATCCTATGCTCTGCTATTTCGTATGGGCAATTTTCCGTTTCAGGTAAGATCATTGATGCGGAAAGCAAAGAACCCTTGAACAGCGCATCCGTTTATTGTCAGAATACAACGATTGGAACCACTACCAATAAACAGGGAGAATTTTCACTTCAGTTGAAGTCCGGCGGTTATGAACTTATTATTAGTTATACCGGTTACCAGACAAAACAGGTACAGATCAGCAGCTCAGATACCCGGATACCAGATATAGAAATGGCCAAAGAGGAAAAAAGTCTTGGGGAGGTGATCATAAAAACCAGCAATGAAGTAAAAGATGGCTGGGCAAAATATGGCAGTTTTTTTACAGAGCATTTTATTGGTAAAACACCCAATGCAGTTCAGACAACCTTATTGAACCCGGAAGTATTGAAATTTTATTTGCTGAAAAAAAGTAACAAGTTGAGAGTGCTGGCTACAGAACCGTTACAGATAGAAAACAAAGCACTGGGGTATAATCTTCGTTACCAGCTTGACTCCTTTATATACCATTATAATACAGACATCAATTCATACCGTGGCTTTTGCCTTTATTCGGAAATGGAAGGTGATGACAGTCTGAAAAGAGTATGGGCCGCTAACCGGGAGAAAGCTTATTACGGATCTAAGTTGCATTTCATGCGGAGCTACTACGACAGTGCAGTGGTAGAAGAAGGTTTTATTATTGATATGCTGGATGAGGCCAATGATAAAAAATTCAATAAAGTAACTGAGATCTACGATACCTTATATTATGGAGCATTGGACAGTACGATGCAGGTAGAAATATGGTATCCACGCAAGATCAGCATCACATATGCCAAAAAGAAACCGGAACCTGAATACCTGAAGCAATTTAAACTTCCGAAAAATGTAGCTATACAGATATCCTATATTGATATGACGGATGGTATAGCTATCAAAGAAAATGGGTATTACTATGATCAGAAAGACTGGATCAACCAGGGCTACTGGAGCTGGAAGAATTTAGCCGACCAGTTGCCGTATGACTATTAAGAAGAACCACGATTTTTTGGATTAATGGGGATTGACAGGAAAACTCCTACAGTCCTGACAGTCCTTATAAAATCTTATTCATCGTGGTTCTTTCCTTTCATCACTTTCTCCCAAAGCTGTGGAATACGTTTTATCCATACAAGCTCCTTCATTTTTTCCCTGGCATCTTCTACCGGAGATCCAAAATATACTTTGCCACCGGCGATAGAATCTTTTACTCCGCTTTGTGCATAGATCACAGCTCCTTCACCTATTGTTAATGTTTTACTTACGCCTACCTGTCCCCAAAGGATCACATTATCTTCAATAGTAGTAGCTCCGGCAATACCCACCTGCGAAGCAAATAAGCAGTTCTTTCCTATTACCGTATCATGGCCAATATGAATCAGGTTATCAATTTTAGTTCCGGCTCCTACAATTGTATCTCCGCTTACTCCCCGGTCAATGGTACAACCGGCTCCTATTTCAACATCATTTTCTATTACAACACGGCCACAGCTCAGCATTTTTTTATAATGAACCGGGCGGTTGGTCTTTTTATTATAGTAAAAAGCATCACTGCCGATAACGGTACCAGCCTGGATTATCACATTATCTCCAATCACACAATGATCAAGGATGGTTACATTAGGATAAATAACGCAGTTGCTTCCGATAGAGACATGATTGCCAATATAGGCATTGGGCATGATCACCGTTCCTTCACCAGCCGATGATGAATCACTGATCATTTGCATAGAAGGAGCAAAGGGGCGGAAGTGATTTACGATGGTTTGATAAGCTTCAAACGGATCGGCTGTGATAAGCAATGCCTTCCCTTCAGGGAATGTTGTATGCTTATTGATAATAATAAAACTTGCTGCTGAATTGATACAGGTATCATAATATTTGGGATGATCTACAAAAACAAGATCCCCTTTTTCTACTTTGTGTAGTTCGTTAATGCCGGTTGCAGAAACGGTAGTATTACCTATAAGCTCAGCATTTATCAGGGCGGCAATTTGTGTAAGCGGAACAGGTTTATCAAAACGCATAGCAAAATTATTTGCGCAAAGGTAACAGCTATAAAGAGGCAGACAGGACTGTTTTGATCCTTTTTTGAGTTTTGAAGGGCTTATTCCCTAAAAATTTTTAAAAATATTTTTCGCCGTTTGGATACTGTTTTGGAGCATAAATCTCTTCAACTATTTATATAAGGATACTTATTATAAACTTGTATGCAGATCATCATGCAAAAACACATTCTTATGAAAACCTTGATACATCAGCTTTACATACGATCATAAAAAATAAACAGCAGCAGTTAAAAAAATAATTGTTGTTCCTTTATTCATAAAGCAGTTCTTTCAATCACTAAAAAATGGTTGTCCTTATCCACAAGCCAGTTTAAAATGTGAATAAAATTCTTTACAAAATTTCTTTGGATAGTAAAAATTATATTTAATATTGTGTTGGGAAATTTATTTCCCTGTACTTACTAACCCATCCATTATAATGATCCCTTCGATATATCGGAGGGATTTTTATTTG
>CAMLEX010000117.1 GCA_946479055.1 uncultured Bacteroidota bacterium
CTTGGCGTACCTGCTCATACTATTTCTACCTCCAAAATGGATAATGAGCCAAACTATCATAAAGTGAGTGATGAAATAGAAACATTGGATATGGAAAATATGACCATGATCATCCAATCTATTGCGCTAAGCTCAAAAACCATTGTGTCCGGAAAAGAAACACCGGCAAGAGTTAAAAAAGAAGACCTGCGGTAAAGCATAAGCACCTCAGTGAAAACATTTAATTCTTTATGAACCAAAAAATCATTTTTGTAATGGCTGCTCTTTTAATGGCGCAGCCATTCATCTTTGGCCAGGGCAGTAAAGACATCATCAAGGAAAATGATTTCAGCAGGGTAATTCATTTTCTGGCTGACGATTCATTAAAAGGCCGGGGTAATGGTCGAACCGAATTGCTGAAAGCCGGATTATTTATTGGAGAAGAATTTAAAAAAAGCGGATTAAAACCTTTACAAGACAAGGCTGGCTATTTCATACCCTTTCGGCCATTTGGCGGCAGCAAAAGATTTGCTACAGATGCCTTGCTATGGAATGGGAAAAAGCTTTCAACGGATGAGTTCCATTATTTTCATCCCCAACCCGGAAATTATTCTCCAAAAAAACTTTCGGATTTTACTGTCATAAAGATCGATTCCTTTTTTACTGAAAATATCCTGGAGCGGTATTCCAATCTTCAAACCGATTTGCTTCTTTGGAGTGATCAACCACAGCCAGACAAAGAAAATTATTTTCCTCCCCACATTAAAATTTCGCCTGAAGGATCAGAACAAAATATTTTGTTGGTCTGCGCCGTTTCACCACCTGATTCTATTTTGCTCTCCGGGGTGAATAGTTATTATGAAAATGTTGGGTATAACATTGTTGGCATTTTGCCGGGCTTATCAAAGCCCAATGAAATTATTTTATTCTCTGCTCATTATGATCATGAAGGTGTTTACAAACGGGGAAAGAAAAAGGACAGCATTCTGAACGGCGCCAATGATAATGGATCAGGCGTTACGGCTTTAGTTATGCTGGCGAAATATTTTTCTCAACGCAGAGATAATGAACGGACTATTATGTTCTGTGCTTTTGCCGGGGAAGAACTGGGCTTGTTAGGATCCAAAGATTTTGTCAATCATATTGATCCGGTATCCATCATTGCCGGTATCAATATAGAAATGATCGGCATACCGCAGTATGGGAAAAATAGTGTTTTCATAACAGGATCTGATCGCTCTACTTTACCGTCAATTTTAGAAAAACAATTAGCATCCACGCCTGTCAAAGTGAAGAGGGGCCCATCAGAAGAAAAAGAGCTTTTTAAACGAAGTGATAATTTTCCTTTTGTTGAAAAAGGAATACCGGCCCATACCATTATGAGCAGCGACGATGATGATAAATGTTATCATCATCCCTGCGATGAAGTTAAAAGGATTGATATTCCTCACCTGACCATGATTACTAAAGCGATTGCTGTAGCTACAAAAACGTTGATTAGTGGAGAAGATACGCCATCAAGAATAGTGAAAAGTGAAAGGTGAAAAAAAGCAGTGTTTGTCAAGTCTTTCCTCTTTGCGATCGTTGTATTTTCTTTGCGCATCTTGCGAAACTCAGACAGTTTTCACGGCCACCGAATGCACCGCATCACTCATCTCTTTGATCAGTGATACATTTTTTTCAATCGCATTTCCCACAACAATTACGTCGGCACCGGCTTTGCAATTGAGGTAAGCTTTTTCAGGATCTGTAATACCGCCACCAATGATCAGTGGTGTAGAAATATTTTTGGCAACAGCTTCTATCATGCTTTCGGATATAGGCCGTTTAGCACCGCTACCGGAATCCATATAGATCAGTTTCATACCCAGCATTTCACCTGCCATCGCCGTGCACATGGCAATCTCATTTTTATCTGCCGGAACAGGTGATGCGTTGCTGATATAAGAAACAGTTGTGGGTGCGCCACCATCCACAACCATATAACCCGTAGGCATTATTTCCAAACCGCTTTGTTTTACAAAAGGAGCTGAGACCACATGCTGCCCGATCAGTAATTCAGGATTTCGACCTGAGATCAATGATAAATACAAAAGAGCATCCGCATATTTGCTGATCTGAGAAGGGCTGCCGGGAAAAAGTATCACCGGGATATTGCAATGTTGTTTAATATGCTGTACACACTCATCCAAATGGTTGGAGATAACCAGGCTGCCACCAACCAGCAGGTAATCCACTTTTGCTGAAACGGATAATCCGATCAATTCGTCCAGTATGGGCTTGTTAACCTTATCGGGATCAATGAGTACGGCGAAAGATTTTTTTCCTTGCTTTTTCTTTTCTGTTATTGAATGGTAAATAGCTGACTTCATCCGGTACCGGTTGGGTTCCTGCAAAAATGCGAAAAACTTTTGGCTTTTAACAGGTTAATTTACAAAGGATTTGTGCTATTATGACTCATAGTGGATTTAATAGAAAAAACGACTGAAGCAAAATGAAACCATTGTTACAATCGCAGATATCCGGCTACCTGCAACACATGATTATTGGTAAATACACTATTTCTCCCACTGATATACTGGTTCAAATAGCCGGCTTCAAGATCAAAGGATGTACAAAGCCTGTAACCCATGGCCAGGTACAGCCGGTTTTGATCGAAGAATTTTCCATTCACATTAGCTGTATTGCCAATATTTACAAAGACTTCATTTTGCAAAGCTGCAAATACTCCTTTGGTAAATGTTGGTTTTGGTTGAAATGGAATCACATTCCTAAAAAAATAACGGAGGCGGTTTGCATAAACTGATCCATCATTTTTTAATTCGTTGTTAATCGTTATGCTTTTTGAAATAAAGCGTTGCTCTAACCGTAAGCGATGACTGATAAAAATGTTTTTTAATTTATGGTTATATAGTAATTGTTCCCAAATCCGATGTTCAGGAGCAAAACCGCTAATAGTATTCATCACGATTTTGTATAAAAGCATATCCACCGGTAACAGTAAATTGTTTGGTAAGATGAATATTCAATCCTGAACGAAGTAATAAAGTTTGCGTATGTTTCAATGCGTCTGAACTTCTCCATTGTACATCTGCATGAATACTTGTTTTCTTGCCTGCTTTAAAGTATTAAATGATGCCATCCATCCGGAGAATTGTGATTGCGCTACTGCGGTAGTTAAACAAGAACCGGCAGTAAATAAAAATAAGGTCAGCAATATTTTTTTCATGCAGGCAAAAGAATGGAAATTATTGAGATTGAAAAAATTTTGCGATAGGGTTATCTTTTTTTACTAAAAATAAACTGTAAAACATTGTTAGATTTATCCTTGTTGTTATGATTAACAGGCTTGTTTTAATTTTAAATCAATAATTTGAATTCACCCAAAAAGAATTAGCGCATAGGAGCATTAAGATTGTGCAAAAATTTCGAAACTCCACACTATAAAGAATTCTGGCATCATCTATGATTCTTTTCCACATGATGTGCATATTTGAAAGATGGAAAATAGCGTAGTAAAAAATACATTCGTAATCGCCTCCCACCTGGGGCAATCAGAATCTTAACCGTTAAAAATAGTTTTGTTATGGCTGATAAAAAGCAAGCTTCCCGCACATTGGGATTGGAGTTCCGTCGTCGCTATACAAGTGATGCCGTAAATGTATTTGATCAATTTGAATACGACTACCGTACTTCAGTTATCAGGAATCCTTCGGGTGAGACCATGTTTGAAATGAACAATGTGGAAGTGCCCAAACAATGGAGTCAGATCGCTACAGATATTTTGGCGCAAAAATATTTTCGAAAAGCAGGTGTACCGCAACCGGATGGAAGCCTGGGAAGAGAAACATCAGCAAAACAGGTTGCCCATCGTCTTGCCAATTGCTGGAAAGTATGGGGCGAAAAATATGGCTACTTCGCTTCCTCAAAAGATGCACAGATTTTTTATGAAGAATTAGTTTATAGTATTTTGAACCAGATGTGTGTGCCCAATTCACCACAATGGTTCAATACGGGTTTGTATGAAAGCTATGGTATCACGGGTAAGCCACAGGGACATTATTATGTAGATCCTTTGGATGGGGAATTAAAAAAATCAACATCAGCCTATGAACGTCCGCAGCCACATGCCTGTTTTATTTTAAGTGTAGATGATGATTTAGTGAACGATGGCGGTATCATGGATCTGTGGGTTCGTGAAGCCAGGATATTCAAATATGGCTCCGGTGTAGGAACCAATTATTCAAACCTGCGTGGTGAAGGAGAAAAACTGAGTGGTGGTGGTACCTCTAGTGGCCTGATGAGTTTTTTAAAAATTGGTGACCGTGCAGCAGGTGCTATCAAATCGGGCGGTACTACACGCCGCGCTGCTAAAATGGTTTGTCTCGATCTCGATCATCCGGAAATAGTTGAGTTCATCAACTGGAAAGTAGAAGAAGAAAAAAAAGTATCTGCGCTGATAGATGCGGGTTATGCATCCGATTATGAAGGCGAAGCTTATAAAACGGTAAGCGGTCAGAATTCCAATAATTCAGTTCGTATCCCTAATTTATTTTTTGAAAAATTAAAAAACAATGAAGACTGGGAGCTGACAGGTCGCATGAATGGAAGAGTAATGAAAAAAGTTCCGTCAAAAGAATTGTGGAACCAGATAGCATATGCCGCATGGCGCTGCGCTGATCCGGGTACGCAATACAACACTACCATCAATGAGTGGCATACCTGTCCCGAAGGTGGTGAGATCAGGGCTTCCAATCCCTGCAGTGAATATATGTTTCTTGATAACACTGCTTGTAATTTGGCATCAGCTAACCTGATGAAGTTCTATGACTCAGCAACCAATCATTTTGATGTAGAGGGTTATGAATACAATTGCCGTTTATGGACAGTTGTATTGGAAATATCTGTATTGATGGCGCAGTTTCCTTCCAAAGAAGTGGCGCAGCTAAGTTATGAATACAGGACGCTTGGGTTGGGATATGCCAACCTGGGCACTATGCTGATGGTTAGCGGTATACCTTATGATAGCGAAGAAGCAAGAGCAATTGCAGGAGCCATTACAGCTATCATGACAGGTACTGCCTACAAGACATCGGCAGAGATGGCGAAATCATTAGGAACTTTTCCACGCTATGAAGAAAACAGACAACATATGCTGCGGGTGATGCGCAATCACAGACTGGCTGCTTATGATGCTGACGAATATGAAAACCTGAGTTTGAAACCGCAGGGATTGAAAGCAAAATATTGTCCTGATTATATGTTGAAAGCCGCCTGCAAAGCATGGGATGATTCAGTAGAGTTGGGAGAACAATATGGTTATCGCAATGCACAGGCAACAGTTATAGCACCCACAGGAACAATTGGTTTGGTAATGGATTGCGATACGACAGGAGTTGAGCCTGATTTTGCATTGGTGAAATTTAAAAAATTATCGGGCGGTGGTTATTTCAAGATCATCAACCAATCGGTACCCGCTGCTTTGAAAAATTTGGGCTATAGCGAAAAAGAAACAGAAGCGATTATTAAATATGCTGTTGGTTCCAAAACATTTGCCGGGGCACCGTTTATCAATCACCAGACCTTAAGTGAAAAAGGTTTTATTGCTGATGAAATTAAAAAATTAGATGCCGCTGTAAATTCCGCTTTTGAAATTGGATTTGTTTTCAATAAATATGCTTTGGGCGAAGAGTGTTTGCAACGGCTTGGGTTTGTTCCTGAACAGTACAATGATTTTGAATGGAGCCTGCTGGAAGCTCTTGGATTTACTGATGATCAGATTGAAGCTGCTAATGATTATGTATGTGGTACAATGATGCTGGAAGGAGCACCCCTATTGAAAGATGGGCATTTACCAGTTTTTGATTGTGCTAATAAATGCGGAAGAAAAGGTCAACGTTTTATTCATGCGCATGGACATATTCGCATGATGGGTGCTACACAACCTTTCATCAGCGGGGCTATTTCCAAAACAATCAACTTGCCGAATGAAGCAAATGTTGCCGAGATTGCGGATTCTTACTTATTAAGTTGGGAGCTGGGATTAAAAGCTTGTGCTTTATATCGCGATGGATCAAAACTTTCGCAACCCTTGAGCACTAAGTCGGATAAGAAAAAGAAAGCAGGAGTCGTTAGCCAGGAGGCAGTAGCTGATAGTCCTGAAGCGAACAATAATCAACAAACGACAAACAACGATTCCAATATTGTTGACTTAGGAAAACTCACCGTTGAAGAATTGTTGGAAGAAGTTCAGAAAAGAGTACAGTCATCACCAGATACAAAATTGAAAAGAAAACTGGCCAGTATTGTTGAACGTCGTTCGTTACCTGCCAAACGCCGGGGCTTTACACAAAAAGCAAAGATCAATGGGCAAGCTATTTTTCTGCGTACTGGTGAATATGGTGATGGAACACTCGGTGAAATATTTATTGATATGGCGAAAGAAGGAGCTACCATGCGCAGCATGATGAACTGTTTTGCCATTTCTATTTCAATTGGCTTACAGTATGGTGTTCCATTGGAAGAATTTGTAGACAAGTTTGCCTTTACCAAATTTGATCCGTCAGGATTTGTAGAGCATCCGAATATCAAATCCACTACATCGATTGTAGATTTTATATTCCGTGTATTGGGTTATGAATATTTAGGACGTACTGATCTTGTTCATGTGCTAGATAAGCCGGAAGTATTAAATACCGGAACAGATGATTGGGATGATGTGCCTTCAGGTCTTGATTATGAAAAAGCTCCTGAATTATCAAGTGTACGTATTACCCGGTCTGCTGCGCCTCAACCGGTAAAAAATAAATTGGCTGTTTCAAATTTAAAAAGTGATAGCAGTATAGATGCCGTAAATGCAGCGGCAAAGAATATGCAAAGCGATGCGCCGGCCTGTAATGTTTGCGGTCATATTATGATGCGAAGCGGTACTTGTTATAAGTGTTTGAATTGTGGCAACCAGGGCGGTTGCAGTTAAAAACGCGGATAGAAAAACCACTATAAAAGAAGTACCCACCGTTAATCCCATCTCAAGAGAGGTGGGATTTTTGTTCTATACCTTTTGCTAAGTATTTTCCCATTTGTCAGAAAATTTCAATTATAAGGTTTGTGGGTTGGCATGCCCCTGTCATTGAGCAAGTCGAAGCAAAGGGGATTTAGGGTATCAAATAAAAACCCGGCTGCCATAACTATAATTTTCCCTGAATTCTTTTGGTGTGCAGCCTTTTTTCTTTTTAAAAAGACGATTGAAATTGGAGATATTATTAAAACCGCAATGGTAGGCTACTTCAGCAACAGATTGCGTGGTGTCGATCAGCAATCTTGATGCATGGCCCAATCGCATTTCCAAAAGACTATCCATAAAAGTGATTCCGGTCCTTGCTTTAAAAAACCTGCTGAAAGAAACATCAGCCATATTAGCCAGTTTCGATACTTCTGTTAATGTAATAGGTTTTTGAAAACTCTGGTTCATATACTCTATCGCTTTTTCAATACGACGGCTGTTATAGGAGAGTTCTGCATTACTGAATGTTGCATCAGACAAGGTGTGCATGTTTCTTGAAATAGAAAGATCATGCAGAATGGATAATAGTTCAAGTACGGAATCAAAGCCCTGCTTTTGACTTAGTATAGTTAATCGCGGTGTTATTTGTTCAGTAGTTTGTTGGGAAAACTGAATTCCTTTAGCCGATTTCTCCAGCATATTGCGGATAAAACTTAGTTGATTGCGACGCAAAAACTTTTCATCAAACAGATCTTTATGAAATTGAATCGTGATCTCTTTGATCTCTTTGCTTTTGCATTTGTGTGTTTGCCACACATGCGGCAGGTTTGAGCCAACGAGTATAAGTTCAAGGTCATCAATTTCAGCGATATGATCACCCACTACTCTTTTTGCTCCTTTTGCGTTCCTTATAAAATTCAACTCCAGTTCTTCATGGCAATGCAAAGGAAAATCAAACTCTGATTTGACACGGGTGAAGATGGTGAAGCAATCGCTGCTGGTAAGAGGAGTTATTTCCCGGAGGATGTTATGATGCATAACATGATAATTTATGAGCTAAAGTTATAATAATTAAGTTAAAATAGTACTATATAATAATGCCTGCAAAAATGCCTAATAAATCTTTTTCAGTCCTTTGGCAACGTGTGTTTATTGATTTAATGAAATATGAATGGGTGACAAATCATTACTATTTGATAATAAAGTATTAGTAATTGGATAGTTTTAAATTCTACATTTGGCAAAACAAACTTGCTATATGAGTAAAAAAATCTTCGTCCGCATACTCATGCTCACGGTATGCGTTTTCTCCCTCTCTTCAACCATAGCACAGGAAAAAAAAATAACAGGGATAGTGGCTGATGAAAAAGGCACTACGCTTCCTGGTGCAACAGTTTCTGTTAAAGGCATCACTAATGCTGTTACTACTGATGTAAATGGAAAATTTTCCATAACAGCTGGTGCTAATGCCAAAACATTAGAAATATCTTTTGTTGGCATGGAGCCAAAAGAAGTAGCGATTGGAAAGCAAACTGATTTCAAAATTTCACTTCGTTCCCTGGCTACAGCCATGAGCGAGGTAGTTGTTATCGAATGTATCCTCTGCCATCTCTTCTGTTAGCGCAAAAGATTTAAAAGATTTACCAGTAGCCGGTGTGGATCAGTTGCTGGATTATGTGATCAATACGCCAGCGGATGGCTTTCGTTCTGCTGCATCAGTAGAAACATTGATGCGTGTGATTGATAAAAACAAATTTATGGCTGCTAACCCGGTAACAATGGATTAAGAGTCATAACATTAGTATTCTATGAAACCGTATAGAATAGTTAAAAAAGGAAAGTGATAGCAGAACTCATACAATTAGAAAAGGAACTTCAGCAGGAGTTGACCAATATTCTTCAGTACTGGATGGAGCATACCGTAGATGAACAATACGGAGGGTTCTATGGAAGAATAGATAATGATAATAATGCAGATGCGAATGCGCCAAAAGGGTTGGTATTAATTGCCCGGATATTATGGACGTTTTCTGCAGCATATAATCATACCAAAGAGATAAAGTACCTGCCTATCGCTGACAGGGCTTGTCACTATCTTATTGACCGGTTCTTTGATAATCAATATGGAGGATTTTACTGGTCAGTTGATAAGGAAGGCAATATAGCAGACCAAAAAAAACAGGTATATGGTATCGCTTTTTGTCTGTACGGATTTTCTGAATATTATAAAGCCACTAATAATGATAAGGCATTGCAGCAGGCGAAAAATTGTTATACCTGCATTGAGCAATACAGTTTTGATAAAAACAAAGGTGGCTACCTGGAAGCGTTTACAAGAGATTGGCAACCCATTGGCGACCTGCGCTTAAGCGCTAAAGATGCCAATGAGAAAAAAACAATGAATACACATTTGCATGTGTTGGAAGCATATACTAATCTCTACAGGATATGGAAAGATGAAAAATTGCGAAATAGTATAAAACTATTGCTGAAGAATTTTATTGAGCATTTCGTCGATAGCGAAACCGGGCATCTTCATTTATTTTTTGATGAAGACTGGAAGGTAAAAGGAGATATTATTTCTTATGGACATGATATAGAAGCTGCATGGTTGTTATTGGAAGCTGCTGAAGTAATAGAAGATGAGGAGTGGACTGAAAAAATAAAAAAATTATCCTTGAAAATGGCCAAAGCTGCGGCAAAAGGATTGGATGTGGATTTATTGATCCCATTACCAAATTACATCCGCATATTATTCGCTTTCCAGGCGGAAGTACCAGTGATGCATATTTTTGGAATGCACAACAAGGAAACATTCCAGCTGATGCACCCGCACTGATCACTGATGAATTCGGAGTAAAAAAAGACCCCAGTTATATTTATGGCAAATCAACGTATAACTGGCAATGCAACCTCGATAATTATTATTCCATGTTGCAGCAAACAAATAACAAAGGGATCATTACGGTTAATTATGGCTATACCCGGTATGGCGCCAGTAATGATCCTGTAGCTACTGCAGCACATTTAGCGGCCGACTGGGTTCGCTATGATAATGGGCGGACAAAATTGTGGGAGATAGGCAATGAAAACTTTGGAAGCTGGGAATGGGGCTATCGCATCGATACAGCGTTGAACAAAGATGGGCAGCCCGAATTTGTCACCGGAGCTTTATATGCACAGCATTTTAAAGTATTTGCCGATTCCATGCGCAAGGCAGCATTGGAAGTAGGCAGCACCATACATATTGGTGCCGTGGTATTTGACAATCCCGCCACTGAAGCGTGGCAAACCAATACAACTAAAACGTGGAATACAGGAGTGATGTCAGGCGTGAAGAATA
>CAMLEX010000118.1 GCA_946479055.1 uncultured Bacteroidota bacterium
AACTCTTACCAATTTTGAGTTTCTGATAATCGATGACGGCTCAACCGACAACAGTTTAAAAATTATCAACTCGTATCGTGATCAGCGCATCATCCTTGTACGAAATGGAACCAACCTGGGTATCACAGCTTCGCTTAATAAAGGCATTGAACTGGCGAAGGGCCACCTGATAGCAAGGATGGACGCCGATGATATCAGCTATCCTGACCGTTTACAGAAACAATACGATTACTTAAACCAACATCCTGACTGCGCAATGGTTTCTACATTGGCCAGGGTAATAACGGAAGACAAACAAACCGTTTATATTGATAAAACCAATAGTAATTATTATTACTACAATCTTACCTTCTGTTCTCCTATTTATCATTCAAGTGTGATGTATCGAAAAACAGCCGTGCAGGACGTTGGTATGTATACCGTACCGTATTCAGAAGATTTTGAATTATTCTGGCTTTTGTCCCGTAAATACAAGATCTATAATTTACCCGAAGTTTTACTTGATTACCGTGACAACACGCAAAGCCTGCACCAGGTAACTAAAAGAAACGAATATGCTGAAGCTGCTTTCAACCAGACGACCAGGAATTTACAATATTACGCCGGAGAGAACTATACAGTTTTAAAAGACTTTGTGAACTGCTTTCAATATGATGTTGAACCGCTATTAAAGCAAAATAAAATTGGCAGCATAGTAAAATGGCTTCGGGAGCTTGAATTTATTACTGAACGAATCATCAATACTGAAAATGTTAACCGGGAGATCAAGAGCATTCGGGAAGCAGCTTTGTACAAACGAAGATTCACCCTGTCGTTGATACTCAAACAACTTCCACGCAGTAAATCGGTGTTATTATTGCTGAGATTGGGAGAATTTGGGATGCTACTGAACCGCTTAAAATATTTTATAAAAAGGAAGACGCGTTTGTGATGTTGCAGCTCAAACGTTCAAAAGATGCATCCCAAAGAAAATGAACTGGTCATGATTAGAACTCCAACTTCTCCGTCTGCTATAGCTGCGCTTTCGCCTTCCGTTAAACGACCTTTGTGGTCAGTTATGATACCAGCCTATAATTGTTCCAGTTATCTGCGGGACGCGATTAAAAGTGTTTTAGCCCAGGATCCGGGGGCTGAAAAGATGCAGATAGAAGTAATTGATGATTGCAGCACAGATGAAGATGTGGCCGCACTCGTTGCCGAAATTGGAAAAGGAAGAATAGGCTTCTTCAGGCAAGAAAAAAACGTCGGTAGTTTAAGAAATTTTGAAACCTGCTTAAACAGGTCCGAAGGTGTATTGATTCATTTGTTGCATGGTGATGATTTAGTAAAACCCGGTTTTTATCGTGAAATTGAAAAACTGTTCGATCAATATCCCCAGGCAGGCGCTGCATTTACAGCCGTTTCTTATATTGATAAAAATGGAGAGCAATGGTTCGATGATAAAAAGGTTTCAGAAAAACCAGGTATCATTGAGGATTGGCTATACAAAATTGCCCAGGTGCAATGGGTAGAGCCGCCGGCCATGGTGGTAAAAAGAAATGTATATGAACAATTGGGTGGTTTTTTTGCCGTTCATTATGGCGAAGACTGGGAAATGTGGGTACGCATTGCGGCACATTTCCCTGTTGCCTTTTCTCCGAACTATCTTGCCCTGTACAGAAAGCACCCGGCCAATATCAGTGCAAGATCCCTTTTAACCGGGCAAAATATAAAAGACACACAAAAAGTGATTGATATAGTTCAGCAATATCTTCCACCGGATCACCGGAAACGATTAAAGAAATCAGCTACGAAAAATTTCTCCGTTTATTTTGCGAAAATATCAGATCAAATCTTCCATGACTACAATAATCCCAAAGCAGCCCTATCCCATGCAAAAAATGCCCTCAAAATGCAGGTAAATAAAACCACGCTCTTTTTTTTATTTAAGTTATATATCAAATTTTATCTGGGTTGGAAACGTAAACGTTCTATGTTTTAAATAAATGATTCTCATTTTGGCAGTTAAACAGTTTCAGCCTGCCTATTATAAAAAAGATATAGACCATGCGTTTTAAACCGAATCAGGAATTTTTATTAACAATACAATCACTGACCAGTTCACCAGTGCCATCAATAATGATCTTCGCTGCTTTGAAGGTCGCATCTACTTTGGCTCCTGCTGCAGATATTTGTGAACCCCTAATCATGTAATATGGCAAGCCATCGTCCGCCAGGCCATAAGCCTTTGCTGATTCTTTAAATACAGGAATACCGCCTTTATTCAAACTCTGTTGATATATAACAGGTTTGTACGTAGCAAAAGATCTTTCCGAAAAGATGCAGATACATATATGTACAACCAACCGTGGAAATCATATTGCCGGCAAAATAAATATCTACCAGGCCGTTATTATTATCGCCAATCCCGGCTCCGCCGCTATTATAAATATTAGCCTGGTTAAGAATATTTAGCGTATCATTTTCAAAAAGCGTATAACTGAAAGAAATGCCTGTATAGCCGGATGGCAAAGTTTAAACAGAGGGGATTGTTCTGGGCTCTATCCAACAACAGCAAAAGTGAAGAAACCAATAATTGTCCTCACATGTTGGTCAATTTCGATCATTTTCGGTTCAAAATGTTACGGATATCCCTTTGCGGCTACTGTTGTGATGTTATACCAATTAATCATGACGTTTTTTCTACTAACGTTGCTTCTTTCAGTGCCTTTATTATAATCTAAATCCTCAAAAGTGAAACTATGGATAAGTAATCCAGTAACATTTTGCCGATTAAGTATTTATTTTTTAGTTTTATATCGATAAGTAGAAAGCGGAAGAAAGAATGGATTGCGGATGCGAATTAAGATAGCGACACAAATTTGACTCAAATCATTTGCAAAGGATTAATAGCCAAGCGGTTGGGACCCAGTCCCGGGCACTTAAAAGCCTTGTAAATGATTATTTACAAGGCTTTTTTAGTGTGTGTGTATGTTCGTTATTTCACACTTTTTTGCAATAAATAAATGCCGGCAAAACTGTAAGCGACCCTTCAGGTTTTAACCCTATCTGCAATTGGAATTGCTTTTATACCCACCTATAATTTTTTTAAAAGCCGCAGCTGCATATTTTACCTGCACCGTCCAATCTTCCGCCGCTTTTCCATCTGCACCATCCGAGATATATTTCAAACACATAAATGGAATCTGTTCTTTCATTGCAATCAGTGCCAATGAATAGGCTTCCATATCCAGTATATCATAATCAGGGGATGTATGATTCATTTCAAAATTGTCGCCGGTTCCGCATATTCCTTCAAATAACCCGTCTACCTTGAAGCCATATTCCAAAATTGGCTCCTGGTCTGAAAACGGTGTTTCGTACATTTTAAAACCAAGTCCGGTAACGTCCATATCACGTTGAATAAACCTGGTACAGTATACAACATCACCCCGCTTAAACTTATTACTTCCCGCCGAACCAAGATTAATAATTAGGCCGGGGCGCTTTTCCTGGATTGCTTTGGTTAAATGAAATGCAGCATTAACTTTTCCAATGCCAACAATTAACTTGTTAAACTCTTCAAATTCTTCAGCAGCTTCGGAGTCCAATGCAAAAACAAAAAGCGGATTAAGTTTTGAAATGTCAGATACATCTATATAGGATCCTGATAGCTCACTCATTCTTGTAAATATTTTAAAGTCCTGCTATAATAAAAACGTCAAAATTACTTGAAGATCTTATTATTTACCAGAACTTCTTTACCCTTGCTTTACTTAAAAATAGGTTTTAATGAGAAGCCCCAGGATTGCGGCCACAAGTATAACGAATGGTTCTTGAATCTTTTTAAATCTTAATAACACCATTATCGTAAGGATAGCTATGACGCAGGAAATTATATCCGTGAGCTGCCTTTTACCTAAAACAAATACTGCACCTATAATTGCTCCGATAGCGGCTGCAGTTACGCCATCTACAAAAGCTTTTATAGCCGGGAGCTTTCCGTATTTTTTAAAATAGGGAGCGGGAATGATGGTGAAAAGGTAACAGGGCAAAAAGGTGGCTAAGGCTGCAACACAAGCGCCAGGTACACCAGCCACCAGGTACCCAATGAAGCCAACTGTAATTACTACCGGTCCTGGAGTTATCATAGCTACGGCAACGGCATCAAGGAATTAGAATTTAATTATACTACTGGTCAAATAGTAAACAATTTCAATTTAAAATTATGCATACAATTCTTCTTGTAAGTTTTTATCATAACCGCCGCTGCCAACAGAGCAAATTCAAAATTTTTAAACACCAGGTAATTGGAGTTCGTGATAAATAATTAATAAGCCTATCAAACACATAAAAAAAGGCGTTCGGTGTGAACGTCATATACTATATTACTAATCGATAATGTCACTATTTGGTTTTATTACGGTTGTCAAGGCATTGGTAGATTAAACCCGAAGGTGCTTCCTGATCCAATCTCACTTTTTACCCAAATTTGTCCGCCTTCAGCCTCAATAAATTCTTTTGAAATAGCAAGTCCTAGTCCTGTACCTCCTGCCTTTGAGCCGGGAACTTTAAAGAACCGCTCAAAAACCTTTGATAAATATTCGGAAGGAATACCAGGTCCCTGATCCAGAACAGAAAACTCAATACCATTTTCTGATTTCCTGACACTGACATGAATAGTACTGTCATTAGAAGAATGCTTTATGGCATTTGTCAAAAAGTTATTTAATACCCATACTGTTTTCTCTGCATCGGCTTTAACTTTTCCCAGGTTTTCCTGGTAATTCTTTTGGATGGTGATATTTTTTTCCCTGGCCGTATTCAACACGGCATTAATGGCATTATCCGCAATCGTCTCCGGTTTTACTTCAGCAATATCCAATTGAATCTTTCCTGCTTCTACTTGTGACATATTCAGTAACTCGCTCAATATCCGGAGCATTCGTTGATTATCCTGCTTGAGATTTTGTAGCAAATCTTTCTGTTCATTGGAGAGCTGACCAACTCTTTCATCTTCCAGGAGTTTTAAACTAAAATCTGAAGAAGCCAAAGGAGTTTTTAATTCATGAGAAATAGTGGCTATAAAATTCGTTTTTGCGACATCAAGTTCTTTGAATGAGGTAATATTTCGCAGAACGATCACTTTGCTGTTTGAACCGTCCTGCGCAATATCCATAATTTCCTTTGTAAAATAATTTTCCCTGTTATCTACAACAATCTTAAAAGGCACACTGGCTTTCTCTTCTAATAAAAAACGTAACAGGTCATTTCTTTTGGTAATATCATCTACAGGCTTACCAACAATATCCTTTGCCTGCATACCCAAAAGTTGCAATGCCTGGTCGTTAGCAAAAAGAATAATACCATTTTTATCGATACCAATACTGGCTTCCTTCAGGCTGTTTATTACGGCTTCTGCTCTTGTTTTTTCGAAAATAATTTTGTTCAGGTTACTGCTTTCAAAATATTCGAGCCGTTCAGCCATATCATTAAAAGCATCCGCCATCTGGCCAAATTCATCCTTGCGGTCCAGGTGTATACGGTGATGATAATTTTTTTTACTTATCTGCTGAATTCCTTCTGTTAAGGAATTGATAGGCGAGGTAAGTACAGAGGGAAAATTGAAAGAAAAGGTGAATCCTACAAGAAAAATAATTGCTGCAAGAAATGATATATAAGTCAACGCTTTGTCGGCCGTATTACCCGCCTTTTGATTTTTTATTTCAATTGCAGACATATTCAGTGAAAGGATTTGTTGTATGCCGGACCGGATCTGCTGAATAGTAGCAAGGGATCTATCCCCTGAACGATAAAGGCTGAAAGATTTTCTAATCTGGTCGGTGGCATCGCTCTCACCCGGTTCTGTAATATTATGTTCCTGGAGTTTTAATACACTATCAAATTGTAAAAATGACCTGGTTTGATTAATTGGTACATTGTCCAGGTATCTTTGCATCGAGTGGCAATAGTCCAGTGATTCATAATTATTCTTTAATATGCGGTTTGCATCATTTTTTAAGCGTACTAAGTGATAGATGCCAATCCCGCTTGTAAGCAATAGCAAAAAGAACAGGAATAAGGTCCCCAGGCGAATTTTTTGTTTTACAGTGCTTGCCATTTATGATAGAATTACCAGGTCAACTTCATTTTTGGACAGCGTTTTCAATAGTTGGTTGAATACACTGGTTTTTAAAATAATCTGCCACAATTTAAGATGCGGTTTCCCAATGCAGACGGTTGTGATATTTTTTTCTTCGATCATTTCTATAATGGCCCGGGCGATATTGTCTTCTTTCTTCTGTATTACTTCAGCCCCAAGCTCGGTAGCATTCTTAAAATTATTGATAAGATGACGTTGTGCAGCCAGCGGAATTTTATCCGTTGACTCTTTGGGTGTCTGCACATACAATACATACCATTTACTATTGTAATAAGAGGCCAGTCTTGCCGTTTTGCGGATAATATTTTGAGCTATCTCATGGTTGGAAGAAATACAAGCAAGAAAGCGTTCATGCCGCCAGGTTTTTTCCTTGGCCGTCACTTCATAATCCACTTTTCTTTCCACTTGCCCGGCTACTTCCTTAAGAGCCAATTCACGGAGTTGCAGGATCTTTTCGGCCTTGAAAAAATTCTGCAGGGCCTGTTGTACTTTACTGCTATCGTATATTTTGCCTTCTTTGAGGCGGGTGATCAGTTCATCCGCAGTAAGATCGATATTCACCACTTCATCAGCCAGCTGCAACAGTTTGTCGGGCACTCTTTCTTTAACTTCTATACCCGTAATATCTTTTACATCTTCATTGATACTTTCGATATGCTGGATATTAACAGCAGAAATCACATTGATGCCCGCATCAAGTATATCCAATACATCCTGCCAGCGTTTTTCATTTTTGCTACCGGGAATATTTGTATGCGCCAACTCATCCACAACTACTACTTCGGGATTTAATAAAAGAATTGCCTGAACATCCAGTTCATCCAATTGTTTTCCTTTGTAAAAAACCTTGCGGCGGGTAACCACCGGTAATCCCTCAATAAGAGCTTCCGTTTCTTTTCTGCCGTGTGTTTCCACATAACCTACTTTCACATTTATTCCTTTACGCAAAAGATTATGCGCTTCCTGCAGCATACGAAAAGTCTTTCCAACACCAGCACTCATGCCGATATAGATCTTCAGCTTTCCTTTTTTTTCCTGCTGAATTTTCTCCAACCATTTATTTGCTTCCTGTTCTGCCATATCAGAATGAACCCGTTATAGAAGATGTAATAAAAGTATTATTCTTTGTAATAGCATTTCTTTCATAAAAAATTTTGTCTTTACTGTTCAAAATCCTTGCTTCCAATCGTGTTACAAATCTCGCATCAATAAAATCTTTTTCATCACTTATTATTTATTGGCCTGTTATTTTAAATTGTCTAATCCGATATTCAGCTTCAAAACATTTACAACAGGGGGACCCAGTATTGATTTTCCAATTTGCTCTTCCACCAATGATTTTACTTTTTCTTCTGGCAGATGCCTTATGGTTGCCACCCGTTTCACCTGTACATAAGCAGATGCAGGTGAAATATGAGGATCCAAGCCGCTGCCTGAAGCCGTGACCAAATCCGCTGGAATTTCTTCTTTTTTGATACCGGGATTGTGTACTAAAAAACTATCGATCCTGGCCCGCACTATTTTTAAATAATCAGGATTGGATGGGCCTTTGTTAGAACCTGCTGAACCCGCAGCATTATAATCTGCAGCGGAAGGGCGACCCCAGAAATATTTATCATCGGTAAACTTCTGCCCTACTCGTTCATAGCCTACTATTTTACCATCTACAGAAAGAGTTTCGCCTTTGCCGCCACCAGGAGTTGCTTTACCAATACCTGCAACGAGCAACGGATATAATATTGCGCAGAGTATGATCATTACAAGTGTCAGTTTTAGGGATATTAATAAGTTCTTTTTCATTTCAATTCTATTTAATTATTACATAAATACACCCAGGAGCAGGTCAATCAATTTGATACCAATGAATGGAACAATAAGTCCACCAAGGCCATAGATCAATAAATTCCTTCTAAGCAGAGCCGATGCACCAATTGGTTTGTAAGCCACTCCCTTCAGAGCCAGCGGAATCAGCATTGGGATAATAATGGCATTGAAAATAACTGCTGATAAAATAGCGGATTCAGGGCTTTTCAAATTCATGATGTTTAATGATTGCAGTGCGGGAATAGAAGCAATAAATAGTGCAGGCACAATCGCAAAATATTTCGCTACATCATTAGCGATAGAGAAAGTTGTTAAAGTACCTCTTGTGATCAGCAACTGTTTTCCTATCTCCACCACTTCAATCAGTTTGGTTGGATCATTATCCAAATCCACCATGTTTCCCGCTTCTTTCGCGGCCTGTGTACCACTATTCATGGACACACCAACATCAGCTTGCGCCAGCGCCGGTGCATCATTGGTGCCATCGCCCATCATGGCTACGAGTTTGCCGGAAGCTTGTTCCTTACGGATATAATTCATTTTGTCTTCTGGTTTAGCTTCAGCAATGAAATCATCCACACCAGCTTTTTCGGCAATGTATTTTGCAGTAAGAGGATTATCACCGGTTACCATAACTGTCTTTACACCCATCTTGCGCAGGCGTTCAAAACGTTCCTGTATTCCCGGCTTGATGATATCCTGCAACTCGATCACCCCTTTTATTTCGTTATTTACAGACACCACCAGCGGAGTGCCACCATTTGAGGAAATCGTTTTTACTTTTTCAGCAGTTTCGTGCGGAACTGTATTTCCTGCTTTGGTAATTATATCACGGATTGCGTCAAACGCTCCTTTCCGAATCTTTGTTCCGGCTTGTGTATTCACTCCACTACTTCTTGTCTCCGCTGTAAATTTGATAAACTCCATACCTGATTCAGATTTGGCATTCACGCCTTTTTGCAATGCCAATTCGATGATAGATTTTCCTTCAGGTGTATCATCAGCCAGTGAGCTTAATGCAGTAAAATGAATAAATTCGTTTTCATTGATTCCATTAGCAGGATAAAAGTTAGTTGCCTTCCGGTTGCCGATGGTGATAGTTCCTGTTTTATCCAGCAACAAAACATCTAGGTCACCAGCCGTTTCTACGGCTTTACCACTTTTGGCAATTACGTTAGCCCTTAATGCCCTGTCCATACCTGCAATACCAATAGCAGATAATAAGCCTCCAATAGTTGTTGGAATTAAGCAGACAAATAGCGAAATAAACGCTGCAATAGTAATAGGTGTATTGGCATAATCGGCAAACGGTTTCAGTGTTACACACACAATGATAAATATGAGTGTGAAAGCCGCCAGCAAGATAGTCAACGCAATTTCATTGGGTGTCTTTTGACGGGAAGCGCCTTCCACCAATGCAATCATTTTATCCAAAAAGCTTTCACCGGGGTCTGTAGTAATTTGTACTTTTATTTTATCACTCAAAACTTTTGTTCCGCCTGTAACAGATGATTTATCACCACCTGCTTCACGAATAACAGGGGCTGATTCGCCGGTAATTGCCGACTCATCTATAGAAGCCAAACCCGCTACGATTTCGCCATCCATCGGGATAATATCGCCGGCTTCACAAATAAACATATCGCCCTTGCGCAGTTGGGAGGAAGGAACAATTTTTACTTCATCAACATACATTTCGCCCACGATAAAAACTTTCTTAGCCGGCGTATCTTCTCTTGTTTTACGTAAGCTCTCTGCCTGAGCCTTTCCTCTTGCTTCAGCCAATGCTTCAGCAAAATTGGCAAACAGCACTGTTAGCAGCAGAATAGCGAATATGGTAATGTTATACCACAAAGCTCCCTCTGAATTATCGCCCGTTATAACCTGGTAAACGGATACGGCCAGCATGACGACGGTGCCAATTTCCACGGTAAACATCACCGGGTTTTTTACCATCAATGCCGGGTTTAGCTTTACAAAAGATTGCTTGATGGCTGTGCTTACCAAAGCCGGATCAAATAATTTTATATTACGTTTTTTTTGTGCCATGATTGATTAGTGTTCAGTTAGTATAATGAAAAATATTCTGCAAGAGGTCCCAAAGCAAGAGCCGGCAGATAGGACAAAGCTGTTATAATGATTATTACTGCCAGGGTCATAGCGCCAAACGTATTCGAGTCTGTTCTCAATGTGCCTGGCGATTCAGGAATGAATTTTTTATTCGCCAGCAACCCTATAATTGCTATCGGCGCTATGATTGGTAAATATCTTCCGAGTATCAGTACAATACCGGTAGCTACATTCCAGAAAATATTATTATCGCCTAATCCTTCAAAACCACTTCC
>CAMLEX010000119.1 GCA_946479055.1 uncultured Bacteroidota bacterium
AAGCTGTTTTTAAATTTGCGGTAAAAGGCATGGCCGATGTAAGCGCTGAATTATTAGAAAGAAATAAACTTACCGGTGATGATATTGCCTGGCTGGTTCCTCACCAGGCCAACCTGCGTATCATTGATGCCACTGCCAACCGCATGGGATTGCCCAAAGAAAAAGTAATGATCAATATTCAGAAATATGGTAACACTACGGCGGCTACTATCCCCCTTTGTTTATGGGAATGGAGACATCAATTAAATAAAGGAGATAATATTGTATTAGCTGCTTTTGGTGGCGGATTTACATGGGGAGCTACATTGGTGAAGTGGGAGTATTAAAAACCAAGATTAAGGTATTAGATAGAAATGTTATTTACAGACAAAGGGATAACGAAATTAATTGTCAATTTTAATAATACCTGATAACTGGAAATTTTTAACAGGGATACATATACTGTTTTAAGTTTAAGTCCATAATTCCCTGCGTTTGATGTCTTACTACTTAATATTTAACACTGTTATTTTTTGTAAAATCTATCCCCGAGTTTGGTTTCGCATAGACAACCGGCAATAAAAACCGCGACGTAAGTACAGAAGAAACTGGCTTTTCTTTTTTGGAGGAGACATATGATACAGCAATTATCAATACCATGCAAGTAGTAAGTTTTATTATCGGCCTCATGGTTGAATAATTATTAAAGTAACCTGATAAAGACTCAACTGCTTTTCCCAGCTTGTATTACTGATCTATTTCTAAACCTAAATAGCGACCTTCAGGTTGAAGGTCGCTATTTAGGTTATTATTTAATGATGATTGCGACTATTACAATTATTATGTTTTTCTATTTTAAAAATTTTACTGTACTCAAAATATTCTGCGCCACTTTTTTGCCCTGCAAATTGCCTTTGTCGCAAGATGCCTGGTAGTGAATACCGCCAAATACACGACTATCAGACATCTCCTTACCCATTTCATAAAATGAATTATAACTCCTGGCGGGCAGGCCGAGATAATCGTAAGTATGCAGGGTGAATTGGAAATTATCGCCAAACACATCAGTAAGCATTTCTACCACAGCTGCATTATTTACAGCATGCGCCGATGGAAACTCCGGGTGGTTAGGTGTAGGGATTAATGGCGACCATGTGCTGTATCCCATCTCATTGCGGATATAGGTGATGGGGCGCACAAGATTGTAATTGTATTTATTTATGAAGCAGATTGTAGATGCATCGTGCTGGCCCAGGCCTACTTTTACATAACTAAGGGCGGCTACCTCCAATGCAGGTTGTGCTTTAGCAAGCACTTGCGATAATACGGCTACAAAATGACCACCTCCGGGGTAGCCGGGTGCATCCCGATGGTATATGGCCATGGCGGCTTGATCAGGGGTTAATACCAGTGATTTGTCGTACACGTCTTTTACCATGGCAAAAAATGGCGAAGCAGGATCAGTAGAATAAGCAGGCGGTGGTTCAAGAGCTGTACCGTTTGCAACACCGGGAACCAACAGCCGGCGTTGAATGGCATAAGGATTAACGGGTGGCGTAGGTGCGGTTGGTACCCAAAGCCCCGGGCCAACAGGAGGAACATACGGTGGATTTACATTTGCCGAACCATCGGTTGCAGCCCATGCAAAAACTCTTGAGGCTACTTCTTTTCCAAATGCAATAGACCGTTGTAATGTTGCAGCATCCACTTCACCTGCATAGATTGCCTGCAAAGTATTTTCAAGATTATCAATATTGGTTTTGTTTATAGCAGATGTAGTTGGAAAAAGTTTTCGGTTCATTTCTGCCAGCGCAGCATTGGCACTGGCTGCCCAATGATATGCCTTACCGTGTTCAGTTACTGGCATGGCAGGAAAATCAGTCAGTTGATTTGCGAGTGATTGATAAGCGGGCATACCGGGTACAACTGATTCGTAAGTTGCGATACCGCAGTAGGCCTGTGCCCGGTCTGCACCTTGTGAGCCAGTACCTGCTGCCAGTGGTACCCGCAGCATATCAAGCTGCATATTGAGCCATCTGACAACTACATCGGAAGAAAATGTTTTGGCTTGTTTTAAATGACCATTCTCTTTAGTATTTTTTTGTGCTGATACAATTTCCCCCGGTTTGGATAATTCTTTGTTTACTTTCTGACAAGAAATAAGACCAAAAAAAACCAGGCTTAATGGCAACAACCATTCAGCAGGCAGGCGGTTGGTTAATAGTTTCATTTTAAAAATTTTACTTGTTAAAAAAATTGGTTATTGACCTAAAACTAATTGCCGCGATTGCCTCAAATATTTTGTTTCGGCAGCACGAACTATAAGAATGATACTAAGCTGAATAAAAGGGAGGTGTGCGAACGACAGGCGACGAATGACACTCGTCGCCGAAAAAGGGCAACTGTCTTTTTATCACTGGTTTAATAAAATGAATAAATAACTTTAAGAAAGAAATCGCTTTTTAATGAAGCGCTTATTTGCGTACCGCCTTTTGAAACTTACTCTTTGACTTATAACTGATCATTAACCTTAAAACTTTTTTTATGAAAAAGATTACTCTTCTTCTCCTTGGTTTTTTGTTTTTTGACCAAACAGTACAATCACAGGGCTGCATCGCCATTCGCAACATTTCTGGTTTTGGCCAGTATAATCTTACGGATAATGCTTTTTCAACCACGGACTGGCAATTAAATATTACTACCCGTTATTTCAAGTCGTTCCGGGATTTTAAAGAAACAGTTGATCAAAAAACTCCTGAACAAAATGAATCAGTTGTTAAGTCGTATTCTATGGATATTTCAATAAGCAGGTTGATGAGAGATGGCTGGTCACTTAACTTTAGCCTGCCGATTGCCTCAAATAGCCGGGAAGCCTCATTAGAACATGGCGGCCCCAACACAACAAGGCATACAACCAATTCATTTGGAATCGGCGATATCCGCTTCACTGTTTACAAATGGTTATTGAAACCAACAGTAAAACAAAGAGGAAATATTCAATTAGGTTTGGGTCTTAAGCTCCCAACAGGCGATTATAAATACCAGGATTATTTCTACAGGAATGATTCAACAAAAGTACTTTCTGCTGTTAACCCTTCTATTCAATTGGGTGATGGAGGAACAGGCATCATTACAGAATTGAATTTATTCTATATTTTAAATGCTGCAAGAACTATTAGCCTTTACGGTAACTTTTATTACCTGATAAATCCAAGAGAGCAAAACGGCGTTGCATTCACTGCTGGCAGAATACCTCCGCGGCTTGACAGCCTGGCAAACAATATAATACTTAGTGTACCTGATCAATTCTCTATCAGGTTGGGCGCTTACTACAATATTAAAAACTGGGCCTTTTCTGCCGGAATCAGAGATGAAGGCTCTCCGGTGGAAGACCTGGTTGGGGGTAGTGAGGGTATTCGCCGGGCCGGTCATAATTTGTCTGTAGAACCGGGCATAATTTATAAAATGAAAAAAGCTACTATTTATGCTTATGTTCCCATTATTGTAGACAGAAAAATAAGTCAGAATGTGCCGGACAAATTTAAAACAAAATACACAGGAACATACTTTGTAAGCCCGGGAGGATCTGGAAATTACCAGGTATTTGCCGGAGTTTTATTTAAGTTGTAATTTTTGGTAGCCAACATTCAAAATCAGGCGCACAAAATAATTTGATGACGCTGACTGAATTTATATTTTCCAATCAATTAAAACACAGGCTTGCCAGGCACCTGGCATTGTGGATTGCTTTTTCTGTGTATTTTTTTATTGTAAATTTTTTCCCGCGAAATGCAAATGATCTTGTTGCTTCAAAAACATATTTGGAAGCATTTCAGAAAATGATCTATATACCTGTTAGTATTTTTTCCGTTTATATATCCATTTACTTTTTATTGCCACGATTCATTTTAAAAGAAAAATATTTCGGATTTTTTATTTTATTCTTTTGCTTATGCTTAATTAATCTGGCCAATGCATATTTACTGACAAAACTATTGGTTCAGTTTACTCAATCACTTCCTTTTCGGCAACTGCCCGTGCAGATTACCATTTTTCAACCTGTCATTTATGGATTAGGGCTCGGGCTTACTGCCAGCGGGTTTGCCATTATTATTAAGTTATTGAAGATCCGGTACCTCAAACAACAAGAAAATGAACGACTGCAGCAGCAGAAGATCAGCACCGAACTTCAAATGATCAAAACCAATTTTCATCCTCATTTTCTTTCTGATGCATTACAGAATATTTCTGATCTCATCCGTAATCATTCAACGCAGTCAGCGGCTGTAATATTAAAATTATCCGATTTGCTGAGTTATATTTTATATAAAAATGAAGAAGAGTTAATACCGCTGGAGCAGGAACTGCAGATGCTGAGGGATTACCTGGATCTTGAAAAAACTTTTTACGGCAACCGGATTGTGATCAATCTGAAAGAACAGGGAGATATAACCGGAAAAACCATAGCGCCGTTAATCTTACTTTCCTTGGTTCAGAATTGCTGTGAACAGTTTCTCATATCCTTGCAGCAAAGGCTCAATATTGATATAGAAACAAAAGCAGAAGAAAGAAAATTTATTTTCCGGCTTAGTTGTAATGGTTATTACGAAAATATAAACGGTATTCCGCGTCAAAATACGGGGTTAAACCAGGCCTTACGTAGAATACAAGTGACCTATCCCGGTAAACACAAATTAGAAGCACATTCAGAAAATGGTTTTTTCTCCATGTTGCTTATTCTCGAGCCGGAAGTGGTTTCTCAAGACCTTCTAAAGAAATCAGAAGAAAAAACCTTGTATGAACCTGCATGAATTGATATTCTCAAAGGGCCGATACAGGCTTTTCCGTCATCTTATTTTTTGGATGGCCTGGATATTATTTTCAGCTATGGTACAATTAACAAACTTTAAACCGGGCCAAATGGCCCTGGGGGATCTGGTTCTTTATCAAATGATTCGTTCCGTAACAAGGCTGCCCTCTTTTGTTCTGTTTTGTTATGTAACTGTGTATTTTCTGGTACCGATATTTATCCCAAAACGAAAATATATATACTTCTCCCTTTGCTTCATATTATTTGCGTTTATAGTATACTGGTTAAACTATTTTTTTCTGGCTCCCACATTTAACCTACCCGCAAATATTGTCGGGAATCAATTCCAAAGTATGCCGATAACTCCATTTATCAGAAAATTTTTCAGCTTTTACTCTAATATAAATTTCACGGGAGCTATTCCTGCCTGCTGCCTGATGCTGGCCATAAAGTATTATAAAGATTGGTACAAAAAACAAAGCGAAGGTGAAATGCTCATCCGGGAAAATAAGCAGGCTGAATTGCAATTGCTGAAGGCACAAATTCATCCACATTTTTTATTCAATACGTTGAATAATATTTATTCTTTTACACTTACGGAATCACCACAAGCTGCAGGGCTGGTAGATAAATTATCCGGCATGATTGATTATATAACCACTGAAGGAGAAAAATCTTTTGTACCGGTTGAAAAGGAAATCCAGTTGATAAATGATTATATCGGACTTGAAAAAGTTCGTTATGGAGATCGCCTGGATATGCAGGTGGAAATAAATGGAGAGTACAAAAATAAAATGATTGCTCCGCTGCTTATGATTCCGTTTGTAGAAAATTGTTTTAAACACGGCGCAAGCGTTATGCGGGGGCAACAATGGATCAGGCTGAGCATACAAATAAAAGAAGATCAGCTTGATTTCCATCTGAGCAACAGCAAACCTCCACAAACGATCAACCCAACTAATAAAAAAGGAATTGGGCTGGCAAATGTGCAGAAAAGATTACAACTGCTTTATTCTGGAAAACATTTTTTAAAAATAGAATCAACAAGCGACACTTATACTGTTCACCTCGGGGTTAGTTTGCAAGAGCTTCCTGAATCGGAGCGTGAATATAAGCTGATACCAAAACTTCAACCTGCTTAATATGAATGGAAAAAAAATTATCTGCTTAGCCGTAGATGACGAGCCGCCGGCACTGGAAGTCCTGAAAAAATTCATTACTTCTGTGCATTCATTAGAACTGGCTGGAACCTGCTCAGATGCAATTGAGGCTATCAATTTTCTTCAGTCCAAACCGGTTGATCTTATTTTCCTGGATATAAAAATGCCGGAACTTTTAGGTACTGATTTTATCCGGGCACTGAAAAATCCTCCTAAAGTAATCTTCACAACAGCCTACCGAAAATATGCAATCGAGGGATTTGAACTGGATGCTGTTGACTATTTATTAAAACCCGTCTCCTTTGATCGTTTTCTAAAAGCTGTAAGTAAAGTAATGCAAACTCCATTGACGGACACGGAACATGAAGATGAAATACAAAACAGTAAACCAGTTGCTCCCGGCTATATTAGTTTTCGCAGTGACCGAAAAATGATAAAAGTTGCTTTGAATGATATTTTATATATAGAGAGTATTAAGGATTATATTAAAGTAGTTACTGTAACAAATACTGTCATCACAAAGCAATCCATTTCTTCAGTAGAAGAAATGTTACCCAAAAAGATGTTCATACGAATTCACCGTTCTTATATTGTTTCATTGAATAAAATTGAATCCTACAATCATGAGTTAGTGTGGATTGCTAAACAAGAGCTCCCCATCAGTCGGATGTATCGTCATGAAGTAGAATCTGTATTAAAATGAATCAATGCAGGGGTTCAACCATAAAATCAAAGCAGCGGGCTTATAGTATCTTGCCTGGTGGTAACCTGCACTCATCCGGCCTTCTTCCAGTTGCGCTTATTGCAAGTATATACTCTTTATTTTCACCTTATTCATTTAGCTTTGAAAATTATGATATAAAAAAATATTTCTAATGGATAAGGATTTTCATTTTTCCGGTTTTGGTTCCCTTTCCGTTCATGGTGGCCATCAAGCAGATCCAAACTATGCCCATCTCACTCCTATCTACGCTACCAGCACATTTGTATATGATGATGCCGAACAAGGAATGCGCCGATTCAGCGGACAGGAGGAGGGTTATATCTACAGCCGCTGGGGCAATCCCACATTTACTGAAGCTGAGCTCAAAATTGCAGCGATGGAAAGCTATGGTATTAACGATACCAATGGCAATCCTTTACAATTAAAAGCACTGCTTCATTCATCTGGCATGGCGGCTATCTCTACGTTGTTCCTTATGAATCTGAAAGCAGGAGATAAAGTACTTACCCATTATTCGCTATATGGTGGTACCGAGGAAATTTTGCGAAATGTGCTGCCATCATTTGGCATCAATAGCATAATTACCGACCTGCGTGATATCAATAAGGCTACGGAAGCTTTAAAAGCAGATCCTTCTATCCGTATGATATACCTGGAAACCCCAGCTAATCCTACCATCCAATGCGTAGACATTGAAGCACTGAGTAAGATAGCCAGGCAATACAATTGCATTGTTGCCTGCGATAATACATTTGCAACGCCTTACCTGCAGCAACCTTTTCGTTATGATGTAGATTTTGTCGTTCATTCTACTACTAAATTTTTAAACGGCCACGGCACTGCTATCGGTGGAGTATTATTAGGAAAAGATCTTGAATTGATGAAATCAAAAGGTAATACCATGCGTAAAACATTGGGAGGAACCAGTAACCCTTTTGATACATTTCTACTGATTAATGGAATGAAAACATTGGAAGTACGGATGGAACGTCATTGTTATAATGCAATGGAAACAGCACGTTTCTTAACTACTCATCCATCCGTAGCTAAAGTAAATTACAATGGGTTGCCAGATCACCCCGATCATGCTGTAGCCATGAAACAAATGAAACATCCCGGCGCTATGATGAGTTTTGAGTTAAAGGGCGGTTTCCAGGGCGGGGTTGATTTTATGAATAAATTAAAAATGTGTACCCGCACTGTATCTCTCGGCACTTGTGATACATTGCTTTGCCATCCCGCTTCGATGACGCATTTCAGTGTACCAAAAGAAGCAAGAGAAAAATATGGCATTACAGATGGACTCATCCGGATGAGTGTCGGAATTGAAAACATACAGGATATTATTGCTGATCTTGATCAGGCATTCTGAGAACCGCGATTAGTTGGATTAAAAAGATTTTTAGGAAATAAAAAGGTTCTTATCATTAATAAAATAAGACAAGAGTAAAATGGAAATCACAATTCGAAGAGCAGTTAACGAAGATTGCCCAAGATTATTGGAGTTGGTGCATGAGCTGGCTGTATATGAAAAAGCCCCTGATGAAGTAACGGTGACACTGGAACACTTTATAGAAAGTGGTTTTGGAGAAGCACCCGTTTGGTGGGCTTTTGTAGCAGAAGAAAACGGAGTGATACAAGGCTTCGCTTTATACTATATCCGCTACTCCACCTGGAAGGGCCAGCGAATGTATTTAGAAGATATTATAGTAACCGAAGAAGCAAGAGGCAAAGGAATCGGCAAACTATTAATGGATCGTTTAATTGAAGAAGCTAAAGAAAAACAATTCAGCGGAATGATGTGGCAGGTGCTGGAGTGGAATGAACCGGCAATTAATTTCTATAAAAAATATAAAGCCAATTTTGACGCAGAATGGGTGAATTGCAGCATTAATTTTTAATATAGACCGGTATACAAATAGAGAAGGAACAAGTTAATCCTTCTCTATTTGCTATATAATAATGTTACTATTTTATCCGACAGCATCCACCTGAACCCCAGCATTGATCTTGTTAATTACTCTCAGTAATACTTTGCCTGGTCCTGCTTCAGTAAATTTAGAAGCTCCATCAGCTATCATAGCCTGAATACTTTGGGTCCAGCGAACAGCCCCGGTCAACTGATCTATAAGGTTTTGCTTTATTTCTTCCCTGTCTACTATTGCCCTGGCAACTACATTCTGATAAACCGCACAAGTTGGTGAATGAAAATTAGTATGATCAATAGCTGTTTCTAATTCTTGTTTCGCAGGTTGCATTAATGGTGAGTGAAAAGCTCCGCCCACATGAAGTATCATTGCTCTTTTTGCTCCGGCAGCTTTCATTCTTTCACAGGCAATTTCAACTCCTTTGATAGAACCACTAATCACCAACTGACCCGGGCAATTATAATTAGCAGGCACTACTATTTCGCCGGTTTCTTTTTGCACTTCATCACAAATGGCTTCTACTTTTTCATCAGGCAAACCTAATACGGCCGCCATAACTGAAGGGGTAATATCACAAGCTTTCTGCATGGCCTGCGCACGGATAAATACCAAATTCAATCCATCCTCAAAGCTTAAAGTACCATTAGCAACTAACGATGAAAATTCACCAAGCGAATGCCCTGCTACCATATCTGGCTTAGTATTTCCAATACTTTTATAAGCAATAACAGAATGTAAAAAAACTGCTGGTTGAGTTACCCTGGTCTGTTTCAAATCTTCTTCACTCCCATCAAACATTATATCAGAAATACGGAAACCCAGCACATCATTTGCCTGTTCAAATAATTTTTTAGCAAAAGCATTGTTATTATAATGTTCTTTTGCCATTCCCGGAAATTGTGAACCCTGACCGGGAAACACATAAGCATGCTTCATAATGATGATAATTAATACAAACAAAAATGCCACAAAGGTTTTAAGAAAAAAAATCTTTATAGCACAATAAGAAAGTATTTTTCGTTAACAAAAATTGACAGATGATAGTTGATAGCTAGCTGGTGAACCAGTCTATCGTTTAAATATGACTCATCCCTACTGCCAACTGTCATCTAATAACTATCCTCTTTACTTACCTCCGGCTCAAATCAGACGAAATCAGTTTTAAAAACTCCGTTCGTGTAGAATTTTTCTGAAACTCCCCGTCAAATGCTGAAGTAGTAGTCACGGAATTCTGTTTTTGTACGCCTCGCATCATCATACAAAGGTGTTGTGCTTCAATCACCACTGCTACACCCAGCGGGTTCAGCGTTTCTTTGATTGCATTCATAACTTCCAACGTCAGTCTTTCCTGTACCTGTAAACGACGGGCATATACATCTACGACTCTCGCTACTTTGCTCAATCCGGTGATCCATCCGTTAGGTATATAAGCGACATGAGCTCTCCCAAAAAAAGGAAGCATATGATGTTCGCACATACTATAGATCTCAATATCCTTGACTACGATCATTTCGCTGATTGGTTCATTAAATTTTGCCGAGTTAAGAATAGCACGGGCATCCGATTGATACCCTTGAGTCATATATTGCATGGCTTTAGCCAGCCGCTCAGGTGTTTTTTGCAAGCCCTCCCGTCTTGAATCTTCGCCAAGAAGGTCTAAAACCTTACGATAGTTTTCTATCAAC
>CAMLEX010000120.1 GCA_946479055.1 uncultured Bacteroidota bacterium
ATCCTTTTTCGAAAGCGATCTCAATAATATGTTTTTCTATTTCTTCAATGGCAACCGGAGGTTGGTTGATACCCAACACACAGGCAGACTCACAGGGAGCAGGGCAGATGCGACCTGTAAACTCAGGGAAGTTATTGGTCGAGGTAAGTATATCATACGCTTCTTTCCAATCTTTCTGATAAACAGCATCATTAAATTCAGGAATTACATTTCCTAACGGACATCCATTGTGACAAAATGGTACACCACAGTTCATGCAACGTGCCGCCTGTTGATTGAGTTTATCATCATTGAATTTATCTACAAATTCATTGTAGTGATTCAATCTTTCTTCCACAGGCCTTTTGCCGGGAAGTTCTCTTGTATATTCTTTAAAACCTGTTGGTTTGCCCATCGAAGTTTACAGTTTATATTTTTTTAGTTTGAGTTTCTGCTATGAACTGGCCTATTTGTTTGCTTCCACTTTTAATTTTTGCACACTCAGGATTCTCTTATAGTCTTGCGGGAACACTTTTACAAAATTTTTCAGTTGATTATCGAGATCATCCAAAACAAATTTCGCTACTGTGCTTCCTGTGTATTCAAAATGTTTTTGGATCATGGTGAAAAGCTCATTCTTATCTTCAAGGCCACATTCATCAAGATCAACCATTTCTGTATTGCAGTTCTCTTTGAATTTATTATTTACATCGTAGACGTAAGCAATACCACCGCTCATACCTGCGGCAAAGTTTCTGCCTGTATCGCCCAATATTACCACAAGTCCGCCGGTCATGTATTCACAGCCATGATCACCAACACCCTCTACAACTACTTTACCACCTGAATTACGTACACCAAAACGTTCGCCTGCTTTACCACGGATAAAAGCTTCTCCTGATGTAGCTCCATATAAAGCTACATTACCGATGATGCTGTTTTCCTCAGGAATATAGGATGCATTCTTTGGCGGATAGATGATAAGTCTTGCACCACTTAATCCTTTTCCAAAGTAGTCATTGGCGTCTCCTTCCAGTTCAAGCGTAACGCCTTTTGTGTTGAAGGCGCCAAAACTTTGTCCCGCAGTACCGTTGAATTTAAAATGGATTGTATCATCCGGTAAACCTTCAGCCCGGTATTTTTTTGTTATTTCATTGGATAAAATAGTACCGGCCGTACGGTCAGTATTTATAATATCAAAAGTGGCTCTTACTTTCTGTTGCGATTCCAGGGCTGGTTTGGCTGCTTCCAGTAATTTCCAGTCTAATACTTCCGCGATGCCATGATCCTGTGCTTCCATATTGTAAAGACCCGTATAAGCGGATGCAGGTTCTCTATATAAAATGGGCGACAAATCAAGTTTGCTATATTTCCAGTGGGTGATATTATCTCTTACTTCAAGATTCTCTACCTGGCCCACCATTTCATTCACCGTTTTATAGCCCAGCTCAGCCATTATTTCCCTAAGTTCCTGCACAATGAATTTGAAGAAATTCACAACATGATCAGGATTGCCTGTAAAACGTTTTCTTAATTCAGGGTCTTGTGTAGCTACACCAACAGGGCAGGTATTCAGGTGACACTTGCGCATCATGATACAACCTTCCACTATCAAAGCAGCAGTAGCAATACCCCATTCTTCAGCGCCCAGCAATGCAGCGATAGCAATGTCACGACCTGTTTTCATCTGGCCATCTGCCTGCACTACTACACGACTGCGCAGCTTATTTTTTACTAACGTCTGATGAGTTTCAGCCAGGCCCAGTTCCCAGGGCAGACCTGCATGTTTAATAGACGAAACAGGCGATGCACCTGTTCCTCCATCATGACCGGCTATTAATACTACATCAGCTTTTGCTTTTGTTACACCGGCTGCAATAGTTCCAACACCAGCTTTGCTCACCAACTTCACACTCACTCTTGCTTTGCGGTTGGCATTTTTCAGATCAAAGATCAACTGTGCAAGATCTTCAATTGAATAAATATCATGGTGGGGTGGTGGTGATATTAAACCAACACCCGGAGTAGAATGCCTTGTTTTACCAATCCATTCATCTACTTTATGGCCGGGCAATTGTCCACCTTCACCGGGTTTAGCACCCTGTGCCATTTTTATCTGCAATTCATCTGCTTCGGTCAGGTACAAGCTTGTTACACCAAATCTGGCAGAAGCAACTTGCTTAATGGAACTACGCATAGAGTCACCATTGGGCAGCGGATCGTATCTTCTTTCATCTTCACCTCCTTCGCCGGTATTGCTTTTAGCACCAAGACGATTCATCGCAATAGCTAAAGTAGTATGCGCTTCCCAGGAGATGGAACCAAAGCTCATCGCTCCTGTAGCAAAACGTTTATAGATATTTTCAGCAGGCTCTACTTCATCAATTGAAACAGAAGGCCTGTTCTTTTTGAATTGAAATAAACTTCGCAGGGTACATGCTTTTTCACCCTGGTCATTTACCAGCTTTGTATATTTTTTAAAAATGGTATAATCATTCTTTTTGGTAGCATCCTGCAATAAGTGAATGGTTTGCGGATTAAATAAATGGAATTCACCTTTACGCTTCCATTGATAAACCCCACCTACAGGTAAACGATCAACAGGTATATCTTTTCTGCTGAATGCAAAGAAATGTTTCGCTAATACTTCTTTGGCAATCTCATCAAGCCCCATACCCTCAATCCTGGATGTAGCTCCGGTGAAATATTTATCTACTACATCTTTATTTAATCCTAATATTTCGAATATCTGTGCACCCTGGTAAGATTGCAACGTAGAGATACCCATTTTAGAAAAAACTTTCAACAAGCCCTCATTCACGGCTTTGATATAGTTTTTCTTCAGTTGATCTTCTGTAAGCTCTGTTTTCAATTTGCCCATTTCCTTCAGATCGCGGATAGAAGATAAAGCGAGATAAGGATTGATAGCTGTTGCACCAAAGGCAATCAAACAGGCGAAATGATGTACTTCCCACGCATCACCGGCTTCAACGATGATACCTACTTGTCCACGCAAACCCTTGCGGATAAGGTGGTGGTGAATGGCTGAAACAGCCAGCAGGGAAGGGATAGGAGCATGATCAGAATCAATAGCCCTGTCCTGTAGTATCAATACTTTAAAACCATCCAGAACTGCATCTACCGCATACCGGCAAAGACGTTCCAGCGATAATTTCAATGAGCCTGGTTTGCTATCGGCGCGGAAATAGCATTGTAATGTTTTTGCCTGAAACAATCCTGTATCGATACTCCTGATCTGTTCCAGTTGATGATTGTTTAGTATCGGCTGTTTCAATGCTACGCTATGACAAGTCAATGGATCTTCTATTAATAAATTTCCATTATTGCCTGCAAAACTTGCTAAAGACATTACCAATCTTTCACGTATCGGATCGATAGGTGGATTAGTAACCTGTGCAAATAATTGTTTGAAATAACTGCTAAGATGTTGCGGCTGATCGCTCAATATAGCCAATGGTGTATCGGAACCCATTGAACCAAGCGGTTCTTTTCCATCAACAGCCATAGGAGAAATGATATAATCAAGATCTTCCGTACTATAACCAAATGCTTTCTGGTATTTAAAAACCTGGTCATGCTCAAGGTGAGTAAACATGATCCTTGGCTCCGGCAATTCTTCCACGCGGATCTTGTATTTATTCAACCATTCAGCATAAGGTTTTTGAGAGCATATTTGTTGTTTCAGTTCTTCATCACTGATGATCTTTCCTTGTTCCATATCCACTACAAACATCTTTCCGGGTTGCAGTCTTCCTTTTTCCTTGATAGTAGATGGATCAACGGGCAATACACCTGTTTCGGAAGCCATGATAACACGATCATCTGTCGTTACGCAATATCTTGAAGGTCTTAAACCATTTCTGTCTAGTGTAGCGCCAATTATTTTTCCATCAGTGAAAGAAATAGAAGCAGGTCCATCCCATGGTTCCATAAATGCAGAATGGAATTCATAAAAAGCTTTTTTCAATGGATCCATTTGCTCATTACCATCCCATGCTTCAGGTATCAGCATCATCATCACATGTGGTAATGAACGGCCTGTCAGGGTAAGTAACTCGATCATGTTGTCAAGGCAGGCAGAATCTGATTGACCTTCGGTAACGATAGGTAACAGCATCTCCATTTCTTCTTTACTGAAATAAGGAGAGGTGAAATTCTTTTCACTTGTCTTTAACCAGTTCAGGTTACCCTGCAATGTGTTGATCTCACCATTGTGCGCAATGAAACGGAATGGTTGAGCAAGTTTCCACGAAGGAAATGTATTGGTAGCAAAACGGGAATGCACAAGGCCGAAAGCACTCACCAATCTTTTGTTTCCAAGATCAATGAAATATTTTCTTACCTGGTTGCTGGTCAGCTGACCTTTGTATACAATTGTTTTATACGAAAGAGAAGCGATATAAAAACCGATCTCATCTTTTTTAACCGTGTTCAGTATAGTGTGGCTTGCAAAATTGCGAAGCACAAATAATTTGCGTTCAAATTCTTCCGGGTCGGAAATATGATCAGGGCATGCGATGAAAACATGTTCCATTTCGGGTTCAACGCTTAATGCAGTTGGACCGATATCGCTTGTGTTAACAGGTACTTTACGATAGGCTAAAATCTCAAGTCCGAGAATCTCCGCTGTGCGGTTAAAAATATCGCGGCATTCTTCCCGCAACCGTATTTCTTTTGGAAAGAAAATCACACCAACACCATACTTACCAAAAGACGGAAGATGAACACCGAGTTTAATACATTCATCAAAGAAAAACTCATGCGGCATTTGCATCATGATGCCGGCGCCATCACCACTATTAGCATCACAACCGCAGGCACCGCGGTGTTCCATGTTTTCCAATACAGTCAATGCATCGGAAATATTCTGATGCGATTTGCTGCCTTTAATGTTAGCTACGAAGCCGATACCGCATGCATCATGCTCATAAGAAGGGTGATATAAACCAGTGTTGCTTGCCATAGGCAAAATAATAGTTTAGAAAATTTATAATAAAATATAGAAATCGTTGAACGTATGGCAAGTCAAGCCTGTAATTTACCTAATTTTCTGCAAAGAAATCGATGTAATTCTCACTTATTTTCCACAAAAGATATATCCAAATGAGTGTTAGTAAATTCCTTGTTATTTTATCCTTCTTCAGAGGGATAAAAACAGTACTGTATCTTATTATTAATCAATGGTACCATCCAATCTCTACTCACACATTTTTCAAGTGGTTTTGATAAGGTCCGGCTTTTCAAAAGCATGAGAACCATCAAGTTCCCTTAAAGGTTGGGCTTTCCTTATACCAAATACCCAAACAATGTATCATCTTTGCTCAGCTCTGTGTAGCTGATATTCGCTTCATCTAATTTTTTCATCAGTGTTTCATAATCCGATTTGCTCTGTAGCTCAATGCCAACCAATGCAGGACCATTCTCTTTATTCGTCTTTTGCATGTATTCAAACCGGGTAATATCGTCTGTAGGCCCCAGGATATTATTTACAAACTCTTTTAATGCCCCGGGCCGTTGTGCAAAATTAATCAGGAAATAATGTTTTAATCCTTCGTATTGCAAACTTCTTTCTTTGATCTCCTGCATGCGATCAATATCATTATTGCTGCCACTGATGATGCAAACAATATTTTTTCCTTTTATTTCTTTTTCAAAATCATCCAATGCAGCAATGGATAAGGCACCGGCGGGTTCCACTACTATGGCATCCTCATTATATAATTTTAAAATAGTAGTGCATATTTTTCCTTCGGGCACCAGGCGCATATCGTCCAGTACATCCTTGCAAATAGGAAAAGTGAGATCACCTACCCGTTTTACAGCCGCACCGTCAACAAAACGTTCAATGTGGCTCAATGTAACCGGCTTGCCCGCCTTCAATGCTTCATACATCGATGGGGCGCCTTCGGGTTCCAGGCCAATGATCTTTGTTTTTGGCGAAAAGGTTTTGAAATAAGAACCAACGCCTGCACTCAATCCGCCACCACCCACAGGCACGAACACATAATCAATAGAAGGGTTATCTTCCAATATTTCCACCGCAACAGTACCCTGACCTTCAATGATGCGATAATCATCAAAAGGAGGAATAAAAGTCATAACGTTTTGTTCGGTAAATTGTTTGGCTGCAACCGCACAATCATCAAATGTGTCGCCCACCAATTTGATCTCTATATTCTCTTCCCCAAACATTTTGGTCTGATTCACTTTTTGTTTGGGAGTAATGATGGGCATGAATACAACACCTTTCACACCCAGTTTTTTGCAACTGTAAGCAAAACCCTGGGCATGATTGCCGGCACTTGCACATACAACGCCTTTTGCCAATTGGTCCGGCGGCAAAAGGCTCATCATGTTATAAGCGCCACGCAATTTATAACTGCGGACAACCTGCAGGTCTTCCCTTTTCAAATACACATTGCACTTGTATTTGCGGGAAAGATTGACATTTAACTGAAGCGGTGTACGGTTTACAATGTGTTGTAAACGTTTGGCCGCTTCAGCAAAATGCAGGGAAGAAATTATTGTTGCTGGTTGTTCCATTTGTTGCCATGTCTCTGCCTGGGCAGAGAACTTTACTTGGAAATAATTTGTATTAAAAATTTCTTCAAAGGTTCATCACTGTTTGTAACAGTAATGAACCTTAAACTTTTAAACTATATTATACTATCCAATTGATTCTGCTTTTTCAGTTTGTTGTCTGAAAGTATCCTTTATTGACGAAGTAGTATCCGGAGCAGCTGGCTTTTGATTTTCTGGTCTCAGGCTTCTTACTGTTTTACCAGCCTGCCATAATTCGCTTTCACGAAGTTCTTTTAATTCTTCTTCCAGTTTTTCACGATAGTCAGTTTTGCTGTTGCTATCAATAGAACGTTGTGATTCTTTGCCTGAAGCAACGCTTTCATATAATTCTTTGAATACAGGAGCTGTTGCATCGCGGAATTTTTTCCACCAATCCAATGCACCACGTTGTGCAGTAGTAGAACAATTGGCATACATCCAATCCATACCGTTTTCGGCTACCAATGGCATCAGCGACTGAGTTAATTCTTCAACGGTTTCATTGAATGCTTCAGAAGGTGTGTGGCCTTTATCTCTCAACACCTGGTATTGTGCAGCAAAAATGCCTTGAATTGCACCCATCAATGTTCCTCTTTCGCCGGTCAGGTCAGAGTATACTTCTTTTTTGAAATCAGTTTCAAACAAATAGCCGCTGCCTACTGCAATACCTAAGGCAACAACTCTTTCAAATGCTTTACCGGTAGCATCCTGGAAAATAGCATAAGAACTATTCAGTCCACGTCCCTGTAAAAACATTCTGCGCAATGAAGTTCCTGAACCTTTTGGAGCCACCAGGAATACATCTACATCCTTCGGAGGAACGATACCTGTTTGTTCATTGAACGTGATACCGAAGCCGTGAGAAAAATATAATGCTTTACCCGGAGTTAAATGTTTTTTTACAGTTGGCCACAAAGCTATCTGTGCTGCATCACTCAGCAGGTAGCAAATGATTGTTCCTTTTTGTAATGCTTCCTCTATTTCAAACAGGGTTTCTCCTGGTACGAATCCATCACGGATAGCTTTATCCCATGTCTTGGAATCTTTACGCTGACCTACAATTACATTGATACCATTATCTTTCTGGTTCAATGCCTGACCGGGGCCTTGTACGCCATAACCAATTACTGCTACTGTTTCATTTTTTAAAATTTCCTGTGCTTTGGATAAAGGAAATTCTTCTCTTGTTACGACATTTTCTAATGTGCCGCCAAAATTTAGTTGTGCCATTTTTGTTTGTTATTTAAAAGTTTAAAATATTATTTAGTCACCAATGATTTATATAAAACCGCTTTCCTGAGGCCCAGGCAATATCCAAAGTGTAATTGATCATGTCCTGCTGCATAATGCAGCGCTTCTTCGCAGTTTTCAATCTTTACTCCCATTGAAGTGGTGAAAGCCTGATATCCATCAAAAATTCCGGATACCCAATCTTTCTGGAATTCATCTATCAATTGAATAGCCTGCTCTTTAAAAAACTCGACTTCTTTCTGCTCTATATAACTTTCGGGTTTTGAACCACGCTGGTATTTATCTATATATTCTTTACTGATCTTCATTTCTTTCCCGGCTTTTGCATAACACAGGATCTGTTGCGAGACAACAATATGTGCAAAATTCCAGGCGATATTGTTATTAAACCCTTCAGGTATTTCGTTGAGCTGATCGGTCGTTAAACTATCTACCAGGTTAATGAAGACCTGCCTGTTCTGTTTCGTTATATAAAATTGATTCTCCATAGAAATTACATGCTAAACACTTTTTCATTATCACTAAGGAATTCATTTTCTATCAACTCTTCACTTGGATCTTTCCGTTCAAAATCTTTTAACCGCTCATGGAAGCCAGCACTGTCTTTGATGATTGCAACTCTTGCACTGCGAACAAATTCGATCAGTCCATAAGGCTCCAATACTTTTACCAGCTTATCGATTTCTTCATGATGGCCTGTCGTTTCAAATACGATATAATCTTTTCTTATAGCTACAGCTCTGGCGCCAAACTCCCGTAACAGGCGTTCCACTTTTACTTTCTCTGCAATTTCGTCGGTAGATACTTTATACAAAGCCATCTCCTGCCAAACGAGTTCGTTGTCGGTATTATAAAAAGCCCGGAGAATATCCACCTGCTTTTCAATCTGGCGTACCAGTTTTTTTACCACATCTTCCGTTTCGTGGATCACAATAGTAAAGCGGTGTATACCCTCTATTTCACTGGGAGAGGTATTAAGACTTTCAATATTTATTTTTCTCCTGGAAAAAATGGTGGATACACGACTTATAATACCGATCTGGTTTTCGGTATAAACTGTTATTGTATATTCTTGCTTTAGCATGTTTTATAGTCTTTAATTTTTACATCCGGCTTACCGGAAAAATCAATCATCAGGCAGATCAGAGATCGTCTTTTGATAAAACAATTTCCGCTACCCCACGTCCTTGCGGTACCATAGGGAATACATTATTTTCCTTGCCCACCATTATCTCCAGCAAATAACTGCCGTCATTATCCAGCATTTCTTTCAATGCATTTTTTACATCCTTTCTTTCATTTATGCTTTTGCCGGGAATGCCAAACCCTTTTGCTACCTGTACAAAGTCAGGGCTGGTGATATCAACGAATGAATATCTTTTTTCATGAAACAATTGTTGCCATTGACGCACCATACCCAGGAACTGGTTGTTGAGAATAATGATCTTCACATTTGGCTTGAATTGCATGATCGTACCCAGTTCCTGCAAGGTCATTTGAAAACCACCATCGCCGATGATGGCAACTGTGGTTCTTGAAGGATCGCCATAAGCAGCGCCGATAGCAGCTGGTAAGGCAAAACCCATTGTTCCCAATCCACCGCTGGTGATATTACTTTTTGTTTGATTAAATTTTGCATAGCGGCAGGCTACCATCTGGTGCTGGCCTACATCTGTTACAACAATAGCATTACCTTTTGTGAGTTCATTCAATTCTTTTATTACTTCACCCATCGTCAGAATCTCGCTGGTTGGGTTCAATTCATCCTTGATAACTTTTTCGTCTTCTTCTGCTTGATACTCTTTGAATTTTTGCAACCATTGCGGGTATACTTTTTGTTCGATCAAGCCCGTCAGCAAAGGCAATGTTTCTTTACAATCGCCCCATACACCAACAGTCGCTTTTACATTCTTATCAATTTCCGCTGGGTCAATATCCAAATGGATCACTTTAGCTTGTTTGGCGTATTTATCCAAACGACCCGTTACACGATCATCGAATCGCATACCGATAGCGATGAGCACATCACATTCATTGGTCAAAACATTGGGCCCGTAATTACCATGCATGCCCAGCATTCCAACACCCAATGGATGGTCAGTTGGTATGGCACTCATGCCCATGATAGTCCATGCAGCAGGGATGCCTGCTTTTTCAATAAATGCTTTGAATTCTTTTTCAGCTTTCCCGAGTATCACACCTTGTCCAAAAATGACAAATGGTTTTTCGGCTGCATTGATCAGCTTAGCAGCTTCCTCAATATATTCTTTTCTTACAATCGGTTTTGGACGATAGCTCCGGATATGATCACATTTGGTATATCCTTCGTAATCGAATTTTTGTAATTGTGCATTCTTAGTAATATCAATTAGTACAGGTCCCGGTCTTCCGCTTTTAGCGATATAAAACGCTTTCGCTAATACGGAAGGAATTTCTGTAGCATCAGTAACCTGGTAATTCCATTTGGT
>CAMLEX010000121.1 GCA_946479055.1 uncultured Bacteroidota bacterium
ACTGACATTGATATTGGTTCTCCAACAGGTACAAAAAAATGAAGGTTATAATTTTTATAAATCCGTTTTTATTTTTAATACTTCGGGGCGCAGGTAAGGTTTGTTCAAATCCACAATGGGTTTGTGAGCGTAGGGGTCTTTACCTGCAACAATCACAATATCCCGGAGATCTTCAGTAGGAGGCAGTTTACCATCCTGGTCCCAGGGTAACATACTTTCCGAACTCATGTAATGATTCACCAATGCTGTGCGGAAATTGTCGCTGGTTTTGTTACGCTGCGAACTGTGCAGCAAGTAGCCATTGAAGAAGACAACGCTGCCGCTTTTTACTTCAACAGGAATCACTTCGTCTTTTTTGTAACCGCTTACATCAATGGTATCCACATCTGCATACTCATTACTGGCACTAGCTATGCGGGGCATCATGTAGCCCGGTTTATGACTGCCGGGGACAATCCACAAACAACCATTTTCAACAGAAGCATCATCAATAGCAATCCAAACACCGGTTAATGATTTATCCCTGGTTGGAATATAAAATTCGTCCTGGTGCCAGGCCTGCCCGGCCTTCCCCGGGCCTTTTACAAACAACATGCTTTGCATGCATTTTACATTGGGACTGATGATTTGTGTAAGCACATCTACTACATTTTTTTGTGCCAGGAAATCGTTGATGACCGGCGAAATTTTATGCGGGAAATGGATAGCTACATATTTTTTCAGTACATCAGCATCGGTTTCATTTTCCATTGCAGGCAATGTGCCTTCTACTGCACCATACTCGCCCCGGAAAATTTTTACGGTATCTTTTTTTAACAGATCAATTTCTTCCGGCGATAGAAGACCGAGTGCTACCAGGTAACCATAGTCGTGATAGAACTGCACATTAGTAGGAGTGATGTTACCGTTTAAAACAAATTGATTTGGATGAGTCATACCATTTGATTTTTATAAGTAAACAATCATGTTATTGTGTTAAGAGTTTTTCTAATGCTTCCAGTGTTTTTCCTTTGGTTTCGGGTACTTTCCATTTGATGTATACAAAATAGATAAAGCAGAGTGTTGCAAAAATGAGCAGTGTTGCTGCCACACCCAGTTTTTCATTTAAAACAGGAAACGAAAAGCTGGCTGCAAAATCGGCAACCCATAAAATCAACGTACTGAGTGATAACGCAAGTGCCCTGATCCTGTTGGGGAAAATTTCGGAAAGCAATACCCAGGTTACCGCACCAAGACTGGCGGAGAAACCGGCAATGTAGAGCATTAAAAAAATCAATACAAAGTAGTGATCGTAATAGGAAAAATGAAAACAGGCCGCTACTCCAATCAGCGATAAGCCCATGAGTGCACAACCCACCAGTAACAATATTCTTCTGCCTGCTTTATCTACCAGCCAAATGGCCACCAGTGTAAACAAAAACATCATCACACCAATACCAATCGTTTGCAGCAATGCATTTTCATTGCTTACGCCGGTGTATTTAAAAATTTCAGGTGCATAATACAGGATGGCGTTGATGCCGGTTATCTGTTGAAAAACAGCAATGATAATGCCCATCCATAATACCGGACGATAGGAGGGAAGCCATAAAGCCGAAAATTTTTCTTTTGTTTCGTGCTGAAAACTTTCTTCAATAGCGGCGAGCTCGGTGAGGCAATGTTCGCTTCCACCTACTTTTTCCAGGATATTTTTTGCTTCATCAATGCGTTCTTTTTTTACTAACCAACGGGGCGATTCAGGTACAAAAAACAACAAGAGAAAAAATAAAGCTGAAGGAAATGCCTGTGAAGCAAACATCCAGCGCCAATTATTTTCTCCAATGCCCGATAGTAAATAGTTGGAGAGATAAGCCATGAGGATGCCTGTTACAATGGCCAGTTGATACAAAGCCACCATTCGGCCACGCAAAGAAGCTGGAACCGTTTCGGCAATATACATGGGTGCTACCATTGCTGCAGTACCTACTGCCAGTCCGCCCAATATTCTGCACAATACAAACCAGGGCAGCGAATGCGCCAAACCAGTACCAACACCTGTTGCTGCAAATAAAAATGCACAAAACATAAGAGTAGTTTTGCGGCCCCATACATCGCTGAGTTTGCCTGCAAGAACAGCACCTGCTGCGCAACCCAGTAAGATGGAACTAACAGCCCAGCCCAATGAAAATTCATTCAGTTGAAAATAGGGTTGAATGTAAGAGATGGTACCCGAAATAATGGCTGTATCGAAACCAAACAACAAACCACCCAATGCAGAAATGATACTAACCAATACAATATACGATCGGTTAAGTGATAGGGGTGGAAATGTTGTTGCAGTGATGCTATGCATGATTTTTTATATGGCTTGTTGTTTTATTGATAACGTTTTTTCAGCAACTGCACCATGTGTACATTAATATCCCATTGGCTGGCTAATGGTTGCCGGGTATAAGGTACAGATGGCATATAGGGGAGCGGTCCAAATTCTGGCGTAATGGTTATTGTGGTTGCACCTTTTTTTTGTTGATGTGCAATGATGGCATCCCACCACTGTAGGTGTGCCTGTACCTGTTTTTCCCATTCAGGCGAACGGGGATCATTCACCTGCGGACCTTCTTCGTGCCCGATTCGTGCATGAATATGAATGGCATGCTTGCAAGCTAGTGCTGTTGCTTCTTGCTGGTCTTCCAGCAAACTTTCTGCTACGGCACACCAGTGCGAAAAATCGGCTGTTATGGGAAGCCCGGGCACCTGTTCTAAAATAAATTTTGAACTGTGTGCTGCAAACAATGCTTTGTTGCGATGTGTTTCATGTGCAATGGGAATGTTGTATTCTTCCGATAAGTTTTTCGCCAGTTTGAACAACGCTTTGTTCTGTTCCAATGAAAAATAATCTTTCCCGGTTTGCGAATCAATCTTCACCGGCTTTACCTCGAGGAGATGGCGCAGTTGTTTTTCGTAATTGATTTTATGCGTGCTAAAATCTTTTTCAAATGATTGATAGTACTGGCCTAAGAGCAAGAGCTTGTATTTAGCAAGAGCGTTGATCTGTTCCTCTCTTTCACCTGCATCAAAAGGAACAGGTGCTTCAATACCATCATATCCTGCTTCTTTTACTTTTCGGCAAAAGGCATCGTATGTTTCCTGTTCTTGTCCCCACCGGGGGCAGAAAAACTGTAATTGCATAGCTCCACTTTTATTTAATGTAACGAATTGCGGTTTACGTTTTCGTAGTTTATAGTTTCAATCGTGTTACGTGCAATACCAGGTAAGTTCAGTTCTTTACTTACATCTTCAAACAGTCAGCTTGTTAATTGCTTCTTACTTGTTTCTGATTTTATGCCTGGCGTAATTGCACGCCCATCAGCTTTACCCCGAAACAGCGGCAGTATATGACTCCCGCGGGTTCTGGGTTATTTTGCAAGCATGATCCGTTAAAGCAATATGTTCATATGTTCAAACATATTATTAAATTCGTTTTTCACCAAAAATATCTTCTTCCATATAAGTATATATGCATTAGAGCAGGAGTGCTTCTGTGGCAAAAAGGCGGCGAACTATTCAGTGCCAGCCTAATTCCCAATTCCAAACTCCTGATTCCTATATACCTCGGCGTTTTTTTAAAAGAAGAAATGAAACGTAATCGGCAGATAAGTTTAGCTTTTACTTTCATCTTCAACAGAAAGCCTGTTCACAGCTTTCTGCATGTTTTGAATTTTATTGATTAGTCATCACCAACTCTATTTCCATTACACCCATGCCTGCCATATTGATTGCTTTATCCCGTTGCATTTCTTCGCCCGTTACTTTGTTGATGATTTTTGAAGGTTTCAAATCCTGCCAAACAAAGTTTGTTTGCATGGCTGCTGTTTCAGGATTATACAACCGAACAATATAGTTGCCGTTTTGTGTGGGCGTAATACTGGTAACAGCAATACGTTCGTTGCCGAGGGTAAATAAGCTACCAGTTTTAACAGCACCTGCTTTAACGGGAAATGCAATTAACGGTTGTGTAAAATTTGCTGCCGCCTGTTCCATTACTGCATTGTTTACCATACCATGAGGACGTAATGCATAGTTGTAACGGCTTACTCCTTCCTGGTCGGATTTATAATTGGTATGCCAGTAATTGTTCATGATATAGCTGAACCAATTGCTGGTAACGGTGCCTTCTCTTTTCCAGTCTTTATGCGTTTGGTTGATGGTTTGTTGTTCCTCAATGATACCAACGGGCTCTACCATCGGCGTCTGCAACCACAGCATCTGAACACCTTTATCAACAGATGAAACATCTAACCATCTGCGGCCATAGAGATAATCGAAGTTGGAGCCGGGTAACTGATCGGCAATATAACGCATGGTGCCATAACCTGCATCGAGTAATGTATTCTTCAACGCCGGGTTAAATGGAAAACTGAAGTGAACGCCTTCTTTTGTGCGCACAGCTTTTTTATCGATGCTGTTTTCAATCAGCACTGTTTCGCCATTGGCATACAAAGAGATTCTTCTTTCTAAATGATTTGTACCGGGAGCATCGGCGCTGATGCTGATGGTTGTTACCACGGGTCCGGTTTCTATGGTTTTGATTTTTACGTTGCTGTTCGATACTGCATCAGCAGGGTTGAGGCCCGGCACATACCAATAGCCGTTTAAGCCCTGGCCGTTAAACATACCGGCATAATTAAATGCTGTATTTGTTTGCAGTACTGTAATGCTGCCATAAATACTGTCCCATGTTACGGTAATCTTTCCGTTAGAGAGTGTATTGCCTGCAAGTGTAAATGTATTTTTCTGTTGCGCTTCTTCATCCGTTAACTCATACAAGGCTTTGCCTAATGCAGGCACTTCTGTTGCAATGAAAACTGATTGCCCGTTGCTGAGTTGTTGCACCTGGTGAAATACACCTGTTTCATCTTTCACCGATTTTGTTTTTGTACCTGCCGGTAACAATACAGGGCTGCTTCTTTTCCACGATGCTGTATTGAACACGGCAATCTTGTTCGACTGTCCATCAGTGATGGGTTGCAACAGTTCTTTTTCCAGTGCGTTAATTTCCTGGTCGGCATCCAGCATAAATTGTTTTTTAATACGCCATTGCTCTGTTACAAACGGGGCATCGGGTTGCGTAATACTGTTATGAGCACCCCAGGTATGTTCATGAAATAGGATGATGTTTTTCCATGCTTCATAAAATTTATTTGTGTTGTATTGTTGCGGATTCAGCAGTGCGTAAAGTGTGGTCAGTTGCTGCAAGCGTAAACTGTTTACCCTGTTCTTTCCTTCTTCTTCTGCAGTGGAAATGGCGCCGTCTTCCCAATAGGGTGTAATATCTCCTTTTACAACAGGGATGCTGTTGCTGTATTTTTTTTCAAATACGTTAAACATATTTTCTGTAGTGCTCAGGATAACCTGTGGTGATGCATAGCGTTCATTCCAGGCTTTTACAAATCTTGAAATGCTGGTATCAATCGGCCCGTTGTCTGAAACAATGTTGTAACGCCATTGCACCATATCGTACGGATAGCTGGCATTGCTGAGTTCAGTTAAATAACTTGCAATTTTTTTCGTAGCCTTATCGAACACGCCACCGGGAGGCATGCCATGCCAGGAAGAATATCCTTTGGCACCCGTCCAGAATAGAATTTTTTCCTTACCCGAAGGCGACGTCCACCAAACAGGTTTATCGCCCCAGGTTTTTACAAAGTGACCTACACGGTCGCCACCAAAAGGATGAGTTTCTCCCAAGAAATTAGGTCCGCTTGAAAAATAACGAACACCGGCTTTGGTTAAAGCCGTTACGGTTGTCCATGCAAAACCGGGCACATCAGAAGCCATGGCACTGTTAATGGTTAAGCCGTATTCTTTACTGAGATAGTTGGCATAATCGGTGTAATGAAACATTTCTTCGGGCAGACTTAAACCGGTAAGAATGTTGGCATATAAAGCCGATAAACCAATGCTCCCTTCTTTTACTGCAGTAAAGAATTTTTCTTTTTGTGCAGGAGATGCCTGCTTCAGATAATTTTCAACAGCCCATAACGATTCAATGTTCCATTTAAAACGGGCAGCTTCGGGATACTCTTTGGTAGCCGCAATCATTTGCAAGGCATCGTCAATATTTTTATTGTGAATTTGTTCTACTTCGGGTTGCATGTGCGAGTAACCAATATCGGTATGCGAATGGGGAATAAAATACAGGGTGCGTTGTACAACCGGTTGTAGCAACACTTTTTTTGTGGTAAATAATTTTCCTGCAATGAATATCTGTACCTGTACGCTGTCGGGTTTTTGTATAGCTTTTACAGGAACATCGAAGCTGTTGATTCCTTCACTGATGGTAAAAGGGTGCGTTTTTTTGTTGTTTACTTTTACCAGCATGTTTTCGGTTTTGCCAAAGTGCAAAGTTTTTATCACCAATGATTGCCTGCCATCTTTCAGAATAAAAGGAACAGGATTGATGTCTACTTTTTCTTCAAATGAAAACACGAAGGTCATATACCAGTCGTTGCTGTTTTGGTTTTGTCCTACCACTTTCATCTGCACAGGCTTGCCGGGAGTTACACGGCTTACCGGCAAACGCAGGTAAGCGAAGCCATGCGCATCCATTGCTCCATCCATTTTTGTTTGTTGGAAAACGATGCGTGAACTATCGGCTGCACCAAATGTCCAGACAGGCAGCTGGTTTTTAGGGAGAGTGGTGAAGGTGAGGAGTTTTTCATCGTTCACATATAAATCAAAATTCCTGTTGCCGCTGCTGGTACCGGTGGAGTGAGCGGCTACCCAACTAAAATAAACGTAAGGCCCTTTGATTTTTGCAGGAACAGGAGCTGTTTCCCATTCAATCGTTTTTTTGCCGTCAGTAGTACGGGTAAGCAATGCAATGGTGGCATAATCAGGGAAGGCGGAAAAGTAAGCGATATTTTCCCCGCTTATCTCCTTTGCAAAGCCGTTTATCCAGTTAATCTTTCCAAAATAGGGAACCACTTTTTGCGTATGTGCCGATAGGCTTATTATAACAAGAAGTGGAAAGACCAATAATTTTTTCATGTGGCAATCGTTTTTTTATCAGATCTATTTGCTGCATCAACCTGATTTTCACTAATCATTTCCCGGCATTTTCAAATGGCCAAATGTTCTTTTATTTTCTTAATAATCATTTCAGTGTTAAGCGTACTATCGATGTTTTTTTTGTAAAAGACCTAAGTGAGTTGCATGTTGATTATCGTGTAAGACCTTTTCTTACGCCAGCATTTTTTCAATCTCTTCCAAACTTTTTCCTTTCGTTTCCATCAGTTTGCTTTTAGCATAGAAAAAGGACAGGACACAGAAAAACGAAAAAATAAAAAAGGTAACTGCTATACCCAATCCATCCCGCATGATGGGGAACAAAAGGTTCACAAACCAATCCGATACCCACATGGTCATAATACAAATAGATAATGCCGTGCCCCTTATATGGGTTGGAAATATTTCGGTGGAGATGACAAACTTTAATGGCCCCAACGAAAGGGCAAAAAACAAAAGAAAGAGAATAATACAGCCGAGCATCAGCCATCCGGTGATGTTCATCCAAAAGCAAAAACCGGTTAATGCCAGAGCTATGGCGGCGCATATGGAACCGTACAGGTATAAGGGACGGCGGCCCCAGCTATCAACTTTCATAATGGCGAAGAATGTAAAGACCGTATTGGCAACACCTAATATTACCTGGTAAAGCAGGGCGTCGCTGGTAACGATGCCGGCTGATTTCATGATGGTAGGGCCATAAAAAATAACACCATTAATGCCGCTGAGTTGCGACAGCGCAGTGAGTATCATGGCCAGCGCCAGCAATTTGCTTAAAGGCAAACGCATCAGTTCGGCAAAGCCACCTTTTTTCTGCCATGACACTTCCTGGATGGCTTTTAGTTCAGTCATCGCATTTTGTTCGCCAGAGGTTTTTGTAAGCACAGCCAGCGCCGCATCTGTTTTTCCGTGCTGCACCAGCCAACGGGGGCTTTCGGGTACTATCAACAATAATAATGCAAATGTCAGGGCCGGTATCACACCCACCAAAAACATGCCCCGCCATACATTTTCTATAAACAGCCAATGAAATATTCCGCCATCATCACCTGTATAGTCTGCCGCATTTCTTTGTAAAAAAAGATTGCTCAGGTAGGCGCACAATATGCCGATCGTGATGGCAAGCTGATAGAATGTGACCAGCCCTCCTCGTTTATGCGCCGGGGCAATTTCTGAAATGTAGAGCGGTGACACGTTGGAAGCCACGCCTACTGCCATGCCTGCCAGGATGCGAAAGAAAATCAACACTGCATATTCTTTTGAAAATGCGAAACCAACTGCACTGATAAGAAAGAGGAAGGCAGCAACAAACAAAACCTTTCTTCTACCTATTTTATCGCTGAGATAACCAGAAAACGCTACTCCAACAATACAACCCAACAGCGCACAGGATACAAACAAGCCTTCCTGCGAAGAGGATAATCCGTATTGCAATTTTATAGGTTCAATAATACCGCTTACCACGGCCATATCAAAGCCAAAGAGAAAACCTCCCAGCGCTGCAATAAGCGTTATGATGCCAATAAACCGGTTTGTTTTTGCCTGAGACATAAACTTTTGTTATAGGATGATGAATTATATTTTTAGTTTTTGTAGCTAATCGATTCAGCAATGTTCATCTTTTACCTGCGCTACTACCACAAATGCTTTACCATTGCCCTTGTTTATTATTTCATAATTCCCGGTGGCGGCAGGCACTACAAATGTTTCTGCATAGTGAAAAGTTGAAGCGTTCCCGTTGGCAGTTACGGATATTTTTTCTCCTTCTACCAACATGCACACATGGCATTGATTATTGGTATTGATTTGAATGCTTCCGGTAAATTCATACCGGTACACACTGTAAAAATGCTCTTCATGTGTGGGGAGTTTTATTTTTTTGCCACACTCACATTCTTCTTCCGTTATGGGATGCGATACTAATTTCTCAGCCACATATTCACCTTTCCTGTCGAAGTAAAGGTTTTGCATGCCATGTTCAATATTGATAGGCCGGGGCTGATTGTTAAGATCTAAGCGCAACCAGTCGTACATCTTAAAGGTGAAGATATAAGGGGTGCTGCTGATTTCGAGTACGAGGTTGTTTTTCCCGGAAGCATGTATGGTCCCATTGGGAATAAGAAATAAATCATGTTTATGCGCCGGTAGTTTTTGCACATATTTTTCTATCTCCATCCCTATGCCTTTTTCCTGCGCATGAATCAATGCGGTTTTAAATTCTTCCGGGTTGATGGAATCCTGGAAACCCAGGTAAACAGATGCGTCCGGCTCGCAGTCGAGAATATAATAGGTCTCGTCCTGTGTAAAATTTTCGCCGAAATGTTCTTTAATATAAGCGGTTCTCGGATGGCATTGAACGGAAAGATTGCCGCCGTTAAACGTGTCAAGAAAATCAAAACGGATCGGGAATTCTGTTCCAAACCTGGTGGCTGCTTTTCCAAGTAATTTTTTATTATCTGAGTAAAGCAGAAAATCAAAGGAGACTTCCAGTAAATTTTTTTCTCCTTCTATTACAATTCCGTTTTCGGGAGTGATCAGTTCAAAAGACCATGCATAATTTATTTCATCCTGGTTCAGTTGTAAGATGTGTTTTTTTATCCAGTCACCACCCCACACACCGGGTTCAAACCAGGGCCTTGCCCGAAAAGGTTGTTGCAACATTCGGTTCAATGTGCTCCTGAATGCAGCACCACTCATCCAGGTAATTTCATCCATGCGCTGCTCGTCAATAATGCAATCTATATGCGGAAGCAATTTCGCCTTATGGTTGTTCAGCACCGGCCAATCAACAAAATAAAAACGTTTATACATCTGCGTACCTTCCATTACCTCAGTAGATCCAAGGTTGGTAATGCTGCCCGCCCTCATACGGAACTGGATTTCATTTTTGGGGATATCGGCATATAGCAGTTTGCCTTTGATGCCGGTTAATGCAGCTCCTGTTCCATATATAATGCAAATGTCTGCGGCTGGATCGGGAGTGATGAGTTTTAATTTCTGTTCATCAAAAAAATCTGGCAGGCTACCTGTGTATTTTGTCCCGAATACAGGATCATCACCGTTTAAACTGCCGGCAATCATAGCATGAATTTCAGCGGCCGGTTTTAAACAAATATTGATATTATACCAGAATATTTTTTTGTTGTTGCGGCTTAATTCAGCATGCAGTTTTTCCCTGAATGTTTCCCATAGTACACCGCCATATCCATCAATGACAATTAGT